>JBMFUH010000905.1:0-3249 GCA_049966735.1 Isosphaeraceae bacterium | reverse complement strand
GGCGGCTGGGGCGGCTGCGGCAGTTGGGGCGGCTGCGGTAGTTGGGGCGGACGTTCTGGTTGCGGTCTGTTCGGCGGCCTCTTTAGCTGCTTCAGAGGCGGCTGGGGCGGCGGCTGCGGGCTCTTCGGCCGGTATCATCGCGGCTATGCGTGCGACGACTGCCTGGTCGCCGGCCCTGGTTACGCCGCCGGCTACGACTACTACGCTCCCGCAGTTTTCGGATCGAACATCCCGATCTACGAGACCCCGATGGGCGCAGGGCAAATGTACAGTGCTCCAACGCAGGCTCCGGCTGCCGAGGTTCCGGCAACGCCCGCTCCCGAGGCGCCGGCGACAACCCCTGCCCCCTCCTCCGCAGTAAACCCGGCGGAGACCCCAGCGCCCACGCCTCCGTCTTCGACCACGCCTCCGCCGCCGTCACCGGTGCCGCCGACCACCTCGCCGGCCCCGACTCCTCCGGTGCCGACTCCTCCGGCCAACGTTCCTTCACTTCCCTCCGCCACGAAGCCGAAGATCTGAGCAGTCAGGCACGAGAATTCCGGCTTCTGCTCTCGGCGTCTCCTGGACGCGGGTGCTGAAGGGGCCAGTTCCGGCAAACTAGCCAGCCGCCGGCCGCGAGTCGACCCTCGCGACCGGCGGTTTCGCTTGCGCTTGCGCTCTTGCGCGGCCTGCCTGTTGATACGTGGGACAAGATTCCAATCTTGTCCTGCATGCGTTCCTTGATTCGAGACGACAAGATCGGAATCTTGTCCCACGAAGGCATGACAAGAGTGAAGTAGCCGCCGACCTGCTGACTCGTCCGCCGAATGGGTGGCACGAAAGCCTCGCTGATCGAGCCGATTCTTGAAGCCTTGGGTTCGCTCCAGCGTCTCGCCACCGCGCCGACGCGGACCCCAGGACGGTTCAACCCGGGGCCGTGCGAGGTGCGGCTTCTCTCTTGAGTCATGTCCCGGGACGTGACTTTGGGGAGTCTCCGGATGCACTCCACTTCCCCTACTCTGCCAGGTTGTCTATTCTGGAGTCCTGCGTTTGGAATGGACTCGCTCCCCATCTGGTTGACCTGGCCTCGGCGCGGGGCATCTTCGAACAGGTGGCGGGATTGACAAGGTACGGGAGGTCATTGGACTCATGCACGATCAACATTCCCCGGCCGGTGCGTTGCAGGACTCTTCAGGCGGTGTGGCCGCGGAGAATCCGTCGGTCCCCGATTTGAGCAACGAGCACGAGCGGAGAGAATGGCTGATTCAGACGCTGGGTGAATCAGTCTGCAGGAAGATCGGTGTTTACCGCATTCCCGACGACCTGGTCCTCTCGGTCGTGATTCCGGTTTACAACGAGAAGAAGACGATCCACGAGATCCTCCGCCGCGTCCGCGCCGTGCCGATCAACAAGCAGATCATCATCGTTGATGATTGTTCACATGATGGTACGCGGGAAATCCTCCGCGAGATGGCCGAGCGGGAGACCGACCTCACCATCGTCTTTCACGAGGTCAACCAGGGCAAAGGCGCGGCCCTGCGCACCGGGTTCAAGCATGCCACCGGCGACGTGGTGATCGTTCAGGACGCCGATCTCGAATATGAACCGGAGCAGTATCCCGAGCTGCTCCAGCCCATCGTCGAGGGAGACGCCGACGTCGTCTTCGGCTCGCGCTTCATCGGCGAGACCCATCGCGTGCTTTACTTCTGGCACTTGGTGGCCAACAAGGGCTTGACCCTTCTGTCAAACATGTTCACCAACTTGAATCTTACGGACATGGAGGTCTGCTACAAGCTCTTCCGCCGCGAGATCATCCAGGGCATCACCCTCAAGAGCAACCGGTTCGGCTTCGAGCCCGAGGTGACCGCGAAGGTGGCCCGGTTCCAGATACCCGCCGAGAACGGTCAGTCTCGGCCCTGCCGGATCTACGAGATTCCGGTCTCCTATCACGGGCGGACCTACCGCGAAGGCAAGAAGATCGGCGTCAAGGATGGCTTCCAGGCCCTCTATTGCATCATTCGCTATGCCCTGGCCGACTGAGTCACTCGGTCATTCCGTTCCGGGAAACGCTCGCACCACGATTCCGCCAACCTTCGAGGAGCCTGCCATGCCGCCCTTGCAACCGGGACTCGCCGCGCGATCTGGCTTCCTTCTACTCGCGGTCTGGGTCGGGGGTCTCGGATGGACGGCGGCAGCCCAGGAAAAGCAAGCGGAAGCAAAGACCAAAAGCAAACCGGACCGCGCGGCACGGCAGAAGTCTCGACCGGCCCAGCGCACGAGGGCCCGCCGCGACCCTCCCGGCTTCTACCTGGGCAGGCCGATCGCCGACGTGATGTCGTGGCAGGGGGCGGGCTGGCTTTTCCGCCAGACCCGCATCCAGGAAGAGCAGCCCGAGGCCATGCTCGACGCGCTCAAGATCAAGCGGGGCGCCACCGTCGCCGACGTGGGGGCGGGCGCGGGCTACCATAGCATCCGTATGGCCCGCCGCGTGGGTCCCGAGGGCAAGGTGCTGGCCACCGATCTCCAGCCCGAGATGCTCCAGTTTCTGCGCCAGAACGCCCAGTTCGCCGGCGTGACCAACATCAAGCCGATCCTCGCCACGCAGGATGATCCGAAGCTGCCCGAAGGAAAGATCGACCTGATCCTCATGGTCGACGTCTATCACGAGTGCAACAATCCGGCGGTCTTTCTGCAGGCCTTGAAGAAGGCCCTCCGGCCGGGAGGCCGCCTGGTGCTCGTCGAATTCCGCGGTGAAGATCCCACCGTGCCGATCAAGCCCGAGCACAAAATGACGCTCAAGCAGGTCCGTCGCGAGGTCGAGCCTCAGGGCCTGGCCTTCAAGACCTCGCTCGAATTTCTCCCCTGGCAACACGTGATCATCTTCGAGAAGCCCGCGGTAGACGAGGAGAAAGTCGCCGCCGACCCGCCGGCCAAGAAGGCGTCGCCGATGCCGTGAGGCGCAGCGCGAACCCGAAGGTCGTGCGTGATCGACGGATGCCGCGGGCCAGCCTGAAGGACCGCAAAGCACCGGTCGGCCAGTTCGCGAGCCTCCTCGGGTCGCTCTCGATAATGAAACCAGAACTCCTGAGTGGCGAAATAGTCCACGGGGAGAGCGGTGTGCAGCGGCCCCCGGCAAAACCCTCAGCGGCACGGCGATTAGCGGCATCGCGGGAGGCTGCGTTCATCCCTCTCCTTTTGCCGCCGCGTGGATTCTCGCCTTGAGGGCGTCGAATTCCGCGGCGGACTGCTCGTTTTGGGCCTGGTCGAGGA
>JBMFUH010000904.1:0-3249 GCA_049966735.1 Isosphaeraceae bacterium | reverse complement strand
GGCCTACTTCATCTGCTCGAAGAAGAGCCTGGAGCTCCTGGCCCGGCCGCGGAACCTTCCCGCCGTTCGCAAGATCTGCTCCCCGGACGCCTACTTCATCGACACGGTCTTTGCCAGCCCGCCCCGCCCCTGCTTCGATCCCCACCACCCCGAGACCCGGGCCGATGATATCCGCAACAAGCAAGAGCTCTGCGAGATGGTCAGGCGGCAGGGGATTCTCTTCGGCAGCGAGGAGGGGTTCGAATGGGGCGTCCCTCATGCCGACTATTTCGAGGGCATTCTCTCGCACAAGAAGGCGAGCCATTCGCGGCGGGCCGAGGTCGTCATCCCCCTGTTCGAGCTGGTCTACGGCGATGCGATCCCGATGTTCACCCATCAGAGCGACCGGCTCTCTGCCGACAATGCGGACCACGTGCTGGATTGCATCCTCTACGCCGAGATGCCGGTCTACGAGTTCGGCAACCATTTGTACTGGAAGCGAACCGGCCCGACCGGCGGACGATCGGAGGGCTCGGCGGATTCGCGGCCAACCTTCGCCCAGGGCAATCGGTTCGGCCGGGCCGATCAGTTCATCAAGAACACCTACGAGGTGCTCAGCCCGCTCAATCGCCTGACCGGGCTCTTGCCCATGACCGACCACCGTTTCCTCACGCCCGATCGCCAGGTCGAAACCACCCGCTTCGGCGACAATGTGCGGATCACGGTCAACTACGGCAAGGACGAGTACAAGTCGTTGGACGCCACGCTGCCGTCCCATGGGTTTGTCATCGAGAGTCCCACGCTCGCGGCCTGTTACGCGACGAGCTTTCGCGGTCAGAGCTTCACGCGGCCGACGCTGCTTGTGATTCGCGGCCTCGATGGCCGGCCGATCGCGTCGTCCGGCCGGGTGCGGTTCTTCCGCGGCTTCGGCGACCGCCAGATCCACTGGAACGGCAAGACCATCGAGGTGGACGAGGAGCGGATCGTGAGCCCAGCGCATCCCTGAGTCGCCACTCGGAGCGCGCGGTCTGAAACAGATTCGACTTGCAACGGCGTTCCAAAATGAGAAACTGCTGGAGTCGTCGGTGTCTGGTGTGGGTGCTTCAGGAACAACCCGAGTCATGACATGGCCAGCCTCAGAACATTGGAAGTCGAGCTTCAAGCCGTCACGCCTCTCTGGACCGGCGGCGCCTCCCGGCAGACGGAGGTCCGTCCGCCGTCGGTCAGGGGCGCCCTGCGGTTCTGGTTCCGCGCGCTCGCCGGCGGACTCTTGGGTGAGGAACTGGCAAGCGTCTCGCGGGCGGAATCGGCGGTGTTCGGCGGCATCAACCGCGCCTCTCCCGTGGTGGTCCGCCTGTTCGGATCGCCGCGAATCCGTGCCATGGTGATCGACGGAGCCCAGGAATTGCCAGGCATGGCATACATGTTCTGGTCGGTTTTTCAGCAGAAGCGCGATCCCATTTTGCCGGGTGAACGATTCCGGCTGCGCCTGAATTCCCGTCCCTTTCCCTTTGCTCCCGTCGAGGTCGAGGGGCGCACCCTGGGAATGACGGAGAGCTTCGAGTTGGCGGCGGCGTCGTTGTGGTTGATGGTTCGCCTGGGAGGAGTGGGCGCCCGCTCGCGGCGGGGTGGCGGGGGGACGATGGCCGTCGCCAATCCGGCGGACTGGCCCGAGCAACTTCCGCCACTTTTGAGTACGGCCAGGGCGCCGGCCGAATTGGCCGAGGAACTGAGTCGCGGGCTCCAGCAAGTGCGCCAGGTTTTCGGCTGGCCCGCTCGCCCCCCGGCCGATCCATCGAGCTACGACGTCTTGCACGAGCGAGTCTGTCAACTCTACCTGACGGACCTCACGTTCCCCTCCTGGTGGGAAGCGCTCAACTGGGCGGGCGAGCAATTTCACATGTTTCGCGTCGAACACAAGCTCGATGCCACCGGCGTCGCCGCCCTGCTTCTTCAGGGCCGCATGGCCGCGAATACGATCAAGCGGGCGGTCTTCGGCTTGCCGATCAATTTCTTCTTCAAGTCGATCTTCGCCGAGCTGACGAGCCGCGGCATCGACTCCAGGGAGGCCCGGCGCAAGGCATCGGCGAGCGTGTCACCCTCGCGCGGGATGGGACGCGCATCGCCTCTCTTCTTTCGCATCCTCCCGCTGGCCACCAACCCAACAACCTACACAGTGCTCATGGGAGTTTTTCGCTCCCGGTTGTTGCCCGATCACGAGATGGTGGTGAAGCCCTCCGACTACTCGCTCCGACCGGCCCGCATCGATGTGCCAACTGATTTTTCCCCGATCGACCAGTGGTTTGATCACGTCAAGAGACTGCAAGTCGGTCTCGTGACCGTACCGCTCGGGTGACGCCTGGAGCGGACCACGCACAAGCTGGCTCGGTTCGCTGAACCGCGGCGGAAAAATGTGTCAAGAAGCAACGGAGAATCGCGATGTTTGACGCCGCCGAGTGCCTGTTCCTCTACCTCGAATCGAGTCTGCGCGTGGGCAGCGGGGAACCAGGCGAGGAGATCGACCTGCCCATCCAACGCGAAGCCGCCACGGGTTACCCCATGGTGCCCGGCAGTAGCTTGAAAGGAGTGCTGCGCGGCCGCGCCCGGGCGCAAGATGCTCCCCCCGAGTTGCTTGCCTTGCTGGGTTCGGAACCGGAAAGCGACGAGGCGCAACCCAGTTGCATCGTCCTCTCCGATTCCCTGCCGCTGCTCCTCCCTGTGCGGGCCTTGACCGGCCTGTTCGCCTGGGTCACCAGCCTCGAAACCCTGTCCCGCTTCGCGCGCGACCTGACCGTTTACGGCGTCAAAAATCTCAAGCCGCCGAAACTTCCCGTGCTCGCCCCAGACACGGCGAGCGTGGCGCTGGAGTCCCCCCTCCTGGGTACGGCCAAGAATCTCGTGTTGGAAGATCTCTGCTTTCCCGTGAAAGCCGACGAGGAAATCGGGACGCTCGGCACATGGCTGGCGGAAAATGCCTTTCCCGACGACCCGGTCTACCAGTTCTGGCGAGAGCGGGTCGGCCGCGGCGTGGTCGTCCTACCCGAGCCGGCTTATCGGCACTTCGCCTTGCACGGGACCCAGGTCCAGCAGCGAATCCGGATCGACCCGCACACGGGAACCGCGGCCGAGGGCTCCCTCTGGTCCGAGGAATTCCTGCCCCCTGAGACGCTCCTGTACGCCTTTGCCGGAGTCAATCTCCCGGCTCAACCCCCCAGCTATATCACCAAGGTCGCCAACCTCAGCGATTGGCTGAAGGGGCTGATTACGGGG
>JBMFUH010000903.1:0-3256 GCA_049966735.1 Isosphaeraceae bacterium | reverse complement strand
TCGCCCCTTGCCTGCCAAGGACTTACGTCAAGGGACACCAAACATGGGCTATTGGTCTTTCTACGTCCGGAACACTCTCAAGGCAAGGACAAATGTCTTTGGTGTCAACAAACCGGGTCGATGGCTCTCCGTAGGGTCCGCTGTGCGGACTGATGGCCGTGGTGTTTCGCCGCCCGGTGGGTCCTCCGCGGATGTGGCCTCCTTGCGGGACGATCGACAAGCCGCTTTCCTCACCGCCTCATCTCCGTTAGAAATGGACACTGTGGCAAGGTTACCGGGCTCCTCGTTCCCACGCTCTGCGTGGGAATGCCTGGCGGGCTGCTCTGCGGCCCAACCGGGGCGATGGTTACGACGCGGAGCGTCGCAGAGGGCATTCCCACGCAGAGCGTGGGAACGAGATTTTCCGATGCGTCCAGTCGCGGTGTGACATTCCTGCCCGGTGTTCTTGCTACAGTGGCTAGAAATGACGGTGTTGTGCGCCGAGAAACCCACGATGGATGTGGCTCAGCCGTCGACGGCCTGCGCCAGGTGTTCGGGGAAGGTAAGAATATGATGAAACCTACTCAACTGACAGCGATCGGCATCGTGGCCGGATTCGTGTTCCAGTCGGCAATCCTCCACGCCGCCGCGCCGGCTCCGCGCCGGGTGGTGTCTCTGGATGGCACCTGGCAGATTGCCGAGGGGAAGATGGACCGGGTTCCCGACGCCTTCGACCGCAACGTGCCGGTGCCGGGTCTGGCCTCGCTGGCGTCGCCCCCATTCGCCAATCCGCCTGGCCCGAAGGTGGCCAACCGCCAGAACGTTCCCCAGAAGGATCCTCATCGCGACGCCTTCTGGTATCGCCGCACCTTCCAGCTTGACGCCCCCGCGCCGGCCGTTGCGCTGCTCAAGGTCCACAAGGCGATGTTCGGCACGCGGGTGATCCTCAACGGTCAGTCGCTCGGCGATCATCGACCCTGCTTCACGCCGGGCTACTTCAACGCGAAACCGGCGCTCAAGGTCGGCGAGAATGAGCTGCTCATCCGCGTCGGTGCCGATCGCGACGCCGTCGGGCCGGCGGTGCCGTCGGGATTTGACTTCGAGAAGATCCGCTACATCCCGGGCATCTTCGATTCCGTCGAGCTGATCCTCTCCGGCACGCCTCACTTCACCGAGGTCCAGACGGTCCCTTACCTCGCGAGCCGGAGCCTGCGCGTGCGGGCCAGGCTGCTCAACGAGGGGCCACCGGCGCGGGCCGCGGTTGTGTTCGTCGTCCGCGAGGCACGCTCCGGACGGATCGCCGGAACGCTGAAGACCGGGCCGGCGGGCCTCGCCCAGGACGCGGAGACGACGCTGGACGTCCGCATTCCCATCAGCGACTGTCACTTGTGGTCCCCTGAAGATCCGTTCCTCTACACGCTCGAGGCCGACAGCGGCACGGACCGGTTCACGACGCGCTTCGGCATGCGCGAGTTGAAGTTCGACCCGGCGACGGGCCGGGCGGTGCTCAACGGCAAGCCCTACTTCCTGCGCGGCAGCAACTTCACGCTCTACCGGTTCTTCGAGGACGACGAATGCAAGGACCTGCCCTGGCGATCGGACTGGGTCCGATTGCTGCACGAGCGGGTCAAGGAGATGCACTGGAACTGCCTGCGCTACTGCATCGGCTTCCCGCCGGAGGCCTGGTACGACGCGGCCGACGAGGTCGGCGTGCTCATCCAGGACGAGTTCCCCATCTGGTCGCACACCAAAGAGGTCAAGCGCGACGAGATCGCGGCCGAATACGCCGAGTGGATGCGCGAGCGTTGGAACCATCCCTGCGTGGTCGTCTGGGACGCCAGCAACGAGACCCACTCCACCGAGACCAGTCCCGCCATCAGCCAGGTCCGCGGCCTCGACCTGTCGAACCGTCCCTGGGACAACAGCTACTCGCGTCCCCTGGAGCCCGGCGACGTCCTGGAATCGCACCCCTACCATTTCAACCCCAGCTTCCGCCTGAGCAGCCTGGCGAGCGCCGATCCGGTCCCCCGGGGCAACCCGGTTCCCAACGACGGCACACACGCGGTCATCATCAACGAATATGGCTGGCACTGGGTCAATCGCGACGGCACGCCCACCACGCTCACCCGCGACATCTACCGCAACGTGCTGGGCGAGAACGCCACGCCCCAAGAGCGTTTTTACATGCAGGCCACCTGGCTGGCCGCCGACACCGAATTCTGGCGCGCCCATCGCAAGGCCGCCGCCGTGGTCCACTTCACGATGCTCGGCTACTCGCGCGAGGACGGCCAGACCTGCGACCACTGGAAGCAAGGGGGCGTGGCAAGACTGGTCTGGGAACCAGAGTTCTACCGCTACGTCCGCGACGCCTTCGCGCCGGTCGGCCCGGCAATCGATTTTTGGAACGACCGCATCCTCCCCCGGACCCGCGCCCGCATTCCGGTCATCCTCACGAACGACCTCGACCAGGCCTGGAGCGGCCCCGTTGCACTCAGGCTGAAACGACAGGGCGACAAAGCTGCACTCGTTGATCTCAGACAAAACGCCGCGTTGCAGCCGCTGGGCCAGACCACGCTCACGTTCGAGTTCACCTGGCCGGAGCAGCTCGGTCATTACATCCTCGCTGCGGAACTGCGCGGGGCCGAGCGCGAGCCGGTCCAGAGCGTGCGCGAGCTGGAGGTCATCGATCGCCGCTCGCTGGGTCTGAGCTATCTCAAGAAGGCCACCGCCTCGTCGACCGCGGGCCCAGCCTACGCGCCGGAGAATGCCGTCGACGGCGACCTGGCGACCTACTGGTCCTCAGCCTTCGCCGACCCTGCCTGGCTGGCGGTGGACCTGGGCGAACTCCACGCGCTCCGCCGCGTCTTGATCACGTGGGAAACGGCCTATTCCCGAAGCTTTACGGTGCAGGTCTCGCGCGACGGCCGGAGCTGGACGACCGTCGCTGCCGAGGACCACGGCAAGGGGGGCGCGAGCGAGTTCCGCTTTCGCCCCACCGAGGCGCGCCACGTGCGCATTCAAGGAACCAGGCGCGGCACTCAGTACGGTCATGCCATCAGGGAGTTACAGGTTTTCGAGTGATCTATTAGTACATATATTGCTTCACTCCGCCCAGCGGTCTGTTGAGATCGGAGGTCAGCTAGCACGGCTAGAGCGGTTTTCTCTTGAGTTGCCGGTTGGGCGGGTTCTCTCCTCCTTCTCCCCGGGGCGTGGGGAGAAGGCATGATCACAACGGTATCCCTTGAAAGCTGTAAGCAACGCATGAGCAAACCGCTCT
>JBMFUH010000902.1:0-3257 GCA_049966735.1 Isosphaeraceae bacterium | reverse complement strand
GTCGCGAAACTCTTCCAGAGCGAGCTTGCCCAGGGCGACGTGAATCCAGAGGTTGTCGTGGCAGGCATCCAGTGCGTAGCGTAGCGCGTCGCGCGCCTCCTCGGGGTCGCCGGCTTTCCAGAGCTCCAGGCCCTCCTGGTAATCGGGCTCGGTCTCCTGGACGCAGCGGGGATGGACCAGCTCGAATGCGCTCTGCCCTTGGTCGACAACCGCGAGGCGAATCGGCCCCGAGCCAGCGCCAGGCTGGTGGGCAGGTTTTCCTTGCCGGCTGCCCCGGCAGGGGGGGCGTCGACCTGGGCCACCGTGTTTCACCATGGATCGTGTTTCGCTCCCATTCAGTGTCTCGGAGTGGCGAGTGGTTCGTGGCTGCGCCCGCCTTGGGCTCGCTAGAGCGGTTTGCAGTCGGCTTGCGCACTCATTGAATATCGTAGGGTCCGCTGTGCGGACCAATTGCTCTGGCCGTCGGTCCGCACAGCGGACCCTACGGTGAGCGATCGACCCGAAAACCGCTCTAGTGGCTGGTTGCTTGGCCTGTGGCGAATGGCGAATGGCGAATGGCAGATGACAAATGGCAGATGGCGAATCACGCATTGAGACCTTGTCCTCGATTTTACTCACTGCTAACCACTACCCACTGACCACTCGCCACTCGTCTGTCCAGGCGGCCAGTCCGAAAAAAAACGTGGACCAAAAGCGAATTCATTATGGCATTTGACGGCGGAGAGGCTATGATACCCCCCAGCGCAACATCTTTATCCGGAGCTAGTATCATGCAACCTCGATTTCTCCGAGGGGCATCTCTGGCCCTCCTTCCGCTCATTTTCGCCGGTGGTGCAGCCAGCTACTTTTCGCATTCGATCCGCCTCCGGCTCTTTGGCACGAACCAGGAACGCGCCGTGGCGGAGATCGAGGAACTCAACGGCAGTTACCGCATCGACGACTCGCTCCCCGGCGCTCCGATTGTCAAGGTTGATCTCTCGTTCAGCGAGACCAGCCCCGCGAGCATTCGGCTGGTCAGTGCGCTGCCCAGCGTCCAGACGCTCAGTCTCATGGAAACACCCACCACCGACGCGGACATGGTCTATCTGGCACAGCTCAAGGAACTGCATACACTGAACCTGTCCTCGACGCGAGTTCGAGGGCCCGGCCTGGCCCATCTTCGGCAACTGGATGGACTGCGGTATCTCAATCTCCGCGGAACCATGCTCTCCGATGCTGCCCTGATTGACCTGAGCGATCTGGGGACCCTGGAGTACCTCAACCTCAGCTTCACTCCCATCACCGACAGCGGGCTGGGGAATCTGGTAGCACCGTCACACGAGAGTACGGTCTCGCAATCGAGCGGTTTGTCTAGTCTGGCAACGCTGAACCTGGCTGAGACCAAGATCCAGGGCCAGGGGCTGCCTCGCCTGGAGGGGCTCTCTGCACTGCACGCCCTTTGCTTGAAGGGCTGTCTGCTTACTGACGACAGTCTGGCCGGCCTGGAAAAGCTGCCGGCATTGCAAAGGCTCGACATCAGTGGAAACCAGGTCACCGACCAGGGACTGACACACCTCAAAGCAATGAAGCACCTGTCTTCCTTGAACCTGTCGTCGACGCTGATCAACGGAGACGGCCTGGCCCAGCTTGCCGATCTTCCCGGGCTTGAGATCCTGAATCTCGGGAGCTGCAAGCTGTCCGATGTGGGACTGGCCAGCCTTGAGAAGCTGCAACATCTACGTGCCTTGACGCTTACCGCGTGTCATCTCAGCGACGCCAGTCTCCAGCGGATCGCCGGTCTCAAGGCGCTGAATTACCTCGTGCTCGACTTCAACCATCTCACGGACAAGGGGCTGGAACCGCTCAAGGCGCTGGTTCAACTCCGCGCGATCAGCCTCGGCCGGACGAGGATCACCCAGGCGGGACTCCGGTCGTTCCACCAGGCACTGCCCAAAGTCCAGTTTGGCCTCTGACGACTCCTTCTTTCGCACAAGCTGTTCTCCTCGCCGAGCTGCCTTCCGCCCGATGCGTTCCTCCCGCGACGTTGCTGGGAAAAAATGTCCGCCGCGTCCTCATGATCGGCCGGCTGCCGCGTCTAAAGAGTGGGAGCCACTCACGCAGGTCATGGAACCAACGAGCGGAGGATGAGCCATGTCTCGACATCTGTATCGGTGGAGATTGCCTCTTTTCGGAGCAGCGCTGTGGGCCGTGGCCTGGACCCCGGAGGCCAGGGCACAAGGGTTTATCGTGGACCGGCGGCCGTCGATCCCGGTCACCCGGTCGTATGAGATTCGCGATGTCAGCATTGATGCACGTGTTCGCGATCAGGTCGCCGAGGTGCAGATCTCGCAGACGTTTCACAACCCCGGCTCGGTGCAGATCGAGTCGGAATTCCTCTTTCCGTTGCCCGAAGACGGCGCGGTACAGAACTTCCTGTTGATGGTTGACGGCCGCGAACTGCCCGGCCGGCTGCTGAACAAGGACGAAGCGCGGCGAATCTACGAGGAGATCGTCCGCATCAAGCGCGATCCCGCGCTCCTGGAATACATGGGCCGAGGGCTCTTCCGCACGAGAGTCTTCCCGATCCCGCCAGGGGCGGATCGCAAGGTGACCATGCGTTACACCCAGCTTTGCCGGCGTGATCGCGACGTCATCGAGTTTTCTTACCCGCTCTCCACCCAGAAGTTCACGGCCAAGCCGATCGAGCGGTTGGGCGTCAGGACTTCGATCGAGAGCAAGAACGCCATCAAGTCGGTGTACTGTCCCAGCGACGACGCCCGGATCGACCGCACCGGCGACCACGAGGCCCGGGTCAGCCTGGAGCGTCGAGACGTTGTTCCCAGCAGCGACTTCCGCGTGGTCTACACGCTTTCCGAAGGGGCCGTGGGCGCCTCGGTGATCAGCTACCGCGAGAGCGCGGGCGACGATGGCTATTTCCTGCTCCTGGCCAGCCCGAAGGTGAAAGCGCCCGACGTCAAGCCCCAGCCCAAGACGGTGATCTTCGTCCTCGACCGGTCGGGGTCGATGGCCGGCAAGAAGATCGAGCAGGCGCGGAAGGCGCTCAAATCAGTGCTCGACAACCTCCGCGAGGACGACCTGTTCAACATCGTCGTCTATGACGACCGCACCGAGAGCTACAAGCCGGAACTCCAGCGGTACAGCTCGAGAACCCGGGAAGAGGCCGAACGCTACGTCGAGAACATCCGCGAGGGAGGATCGACCAACATCGACTCCGCGCTCCAGACGGCCCTGGCGTTGATTCACGACGATTCCCGGCC
>JBMFUH010000901.1:0-3261 GCA_049966735.1 Isosphaeraceae bacterium | reverse complement strand
GTGCGGGTTTCCCATCGAGACCGCGGTCACTTCAAGTGTGCGGCCATCCAGGCGAAGTGGCGCATCGAGGGGTGGGTCGCCGAGCAGCAGAGTGGGAATCTCGGCGGCTCGAAGGATCGGCGCGCCCATGTCGACGCGGACCCGCTTGACCTTGCCCGCTGCCACTTCAAGGTCCAGGGTGAGCACGCCGCGACCGGTCTCGACGTTGACCCTCTCCTTCACCGCCAGGCCGTGGTCGTAAAGGTACTTGGCCACACAACGGATGCCGTTGCCACACATCTCTCCTTCCGAGCCGTCGGCATTGAACATCCTCATGCGTGCATCAGCTCGCTCCGAGGGCATGATCAGGATCAGACCATCGGAACCCACGCCGAAGTGCCGGTCGCTGAGCGTCACGGCCAGCCGCGCCGGGTCGTCAGGCGCTGGCTGGTTGAACGTCTCAACGTAGACGTAATCATTACCAATCCCGTGCATCTTGGTGAAGTTCATGGGCTCTCAGCCAGCAGAGCGGTGTGTCGTGACGGCCAGGGGACGTACCGGACGTTTTCACTTTATCATGGAACCAGACAGCCCGAAAGCCGGACAGGTTCTGGCATGCCTTCCTCCAAAGCCCTTGCCGGAAGCGCCCGGTGTTTCTAACGTTGAGGAGGGGAATTCGACTCATTGCTCTCGCCCCGCGAATCCGAGGCTTTCATGCTGGGTACGTCGTCCACGCCATATGACCTGCGTTTCAACCTGCTGGGCATTCCGGCTCGGGTCCATCCGCTGTTCTGGTTGACCTCCGCGCTACTGGGTGGGATTGCCAGCGAGCAGGTTCACCTTCCGCTCGTCATCACCTGGATCGGCTGCGTCTTTGTCTCGATCCTGGTCCACGAGTACGGTCACGCACTCATGGACAAGCGGTTTCACGGCGAGCCCAGCGTACTACTTTACGGCCTGGGAGGGCTGTGCTACCCCAGCGGCCACGAGACCCCCGGGCAGAAGCTGGCCGTACTTCTGGCGGGACCGGGGGCCGGGTTCGTGCTTTTCGGTCTGGTTCTCCTGGCGACCTCTGTCGTCTTCGGGGTGACGCCGGCGGAACACGTGGAAGTTGTGCTGGCCCAGGTTGGTTTGAGCTGGCATCCGGAAAACCTGATGGGAGCGATGGCCAAGGTCGGTTCCTATCCCGTCCGGCTCGTCTACTGGAACATGCTCTGGATCAACCTCTGGTGGGGCCTGGTGAATCTCCTGCCGATCTTTCCCCTGGACGGCGGTCAGTCGGCCCAGTTGATCTGGAAGCGGTTCGACCGGCGAGACGGCGTGCGGAGAAGCCATATCCTCTCGCTGGTCACTGCCGGCATCCTGGGCGTTCTGGCCTTTTTCGTCAACCGTGAGGATCTCTTCCTGCCTTTCTTCTTTGGCATCCTCGCATTGCTCAACTATCAGGTTTTGCACGCGTTGCATCAGGCTCATGCGTATGGCACGTATGAGGAAGATGAATGGTGGCGCAACTGAAGCGGGCCCGCGCATCGAGCCCGCGCCGGGAAGTAGCCGGCTGCCTTTTGACATGCGGGGCGCATGACCTATGTTATTAGGGAAACGGTAGTTGCGACGGAATGACTGACTCGGGAAACTCCCCTCTTCCTTTTGCCCCGCCGATGGTGAACAATTCGTATTTGTGAAAACTTGGGAAAAACCCTGACCAAGATGGCCCGGGGAAACCCACCGAGAGGCAGCAGACCAATTCTATGCGTGCACGCAAGAAAGCAGCGTATCCTGGAGGGTCCAGGCAGCTTCCGGAGAGAGAAGCGGCTCGGGGCAACTCCAAGCGTTCTGGCCGCCAAACCAGCCAAGAGCTCGTACTGAAGCACCCGAATGAGTCGGCGGTCGATCACCCCAATCGATTACCTCTCTTGCCTTTACGGTCGGACGTCGTCTATCCCCAGACGGTCGTTCCGCTGGTGATCAACCGTCCCAGCGGTATTCGGTTGGTTGACGACGTGCTGATCGGCGAGCGGCTGGTGGGGCTGGCCAGCCAGCTTCATCCGGAGGTGGACGAACCGGGAATTGCCGACCTTTACCCCACCGTCTGCGTCGGCACCGTGCTCAAGATGCTCAAGTTTCCCGATGGTTCCACCCGGATCGTCTGCCAGGGGCAAACCCGGGCGCGGCTGGTCCGGGTCGTGCAGACCGAGCCCTATCTTGTAGGCGAGGTCGAGCCCCTGGAGGAAGAACTGGAAGAAGGGGTTGAGTTGGATGCCATGGTGCATCACATCAATCGCCTGTTCCAGAGAATGGTCGATCAAAGCCAGCAAGTTCCTGAAGAACTTCAGGTTGCGGCGATGAATACGCGCGAGCCGGGGCGGCTGGCCGATCTGCTGGCGTCCAGCCTCCCGTTCTCGATCGAGGAGCGGCAAATCTTGCTGGGCGAGGTGAACATCCGGACCCGGATGGAGCGGCTCAGCCAGTTCCTGTCACGGCAACTGGCGGTCCTGGAGCTCTCGACCAAGATCCAGGAGCAAGTGGGCTCCGAACTCTCCAAGGCCCAGCGGGATCATTTCTTGCGTCAGCAGATGAAAGCGATCCAGGAAGAATTGGGCGAGTCCGAACCCGAGAATCCCGAGGTCGCCGAGCTCTGGGACCGAATCAAATCGGCCGGTCCGCCCGAGGAGGTGTTGCACGAGGCCGAGCGCGAGCTGGAACGGCTGGCGGGAATGCATCCAAGCTCGGCCGAGTACTCGATTGTGCGAACCTACCTCGACTGGCTGGCCATCCTCCCCTGGTGCAAGTCGAGCCGCGACCGCCTGGACTTGCGCCGGGCTCGCAAGGTGCTGGACCACGACCATTACGACCTCGACAAGATCAAGGAGCGCATCCTCGAGTACCTGGCCGTGCGCAAGCTCAAGAAGGACATGAAAGGCCCGATTCTCTGCTTCGCCGGTCCCCCCGGAACGGGCAAGACCTCGCTGGGCAAGAGCATCGCCCGCGCCTTGGGCCGGGAATTCGTGCGGGTGAGCCTGGGTGGAGTGCATGACGAGGCCGAGGTCCGCGGTCATCGCCGCACCTATGTCGCCGCCATGCCCGGCCGGATCATTCAGGGCATCCGCAAGGCATCAACCAACAACCCGGTCTTCATGCTCGACGAGGTCGACAAGCTGGGCGCGGATTTCCGGGGCGACCCCTCCGCGGCGCTGCTGGAAGTCCTCGACCCCGAGCAGAACTCCACGTTTCGCGACCATTATCTGGACGTCGACTTCGATCTCTCCAAAGTCATGTTCATCG
>JBMFUH010000900.1:0-3261 GCA_049966735.1 Isosphaeraceae bacterium | reverse complement strand
CCACGGCCAACATGCTGGAGTCGATTCCCTCTCCGCTGCTCGATCGGATGGAAGTGCTCCAGCTTCCCGGCTACAGCGAGGAGGAAAAGACCCTGATCGCCCAGAAGTACATCATCCCCAAGCAGCTTGACGCCCACGGTCTGGCCGCGGGGGAGCTGGAGATCACCGAGCTGGCGATCAGGAAGATCATCGCCGATTACACCCGTGAAGCCGGCCTCCGCAACCTCGAACGCGAGATCGCCGCCATCTGCCGCAAGGCTGCCCGCCGCCGCGCCGAGGGCAAGCGAGGAGCCATCACCGTGGGGCCAGGCCAGCTTTCCGACCTCCTGGGCCCTTCACGATTCTTCCGCGAACTGGCCGACCGCACCGGAATTCCCGGCGTCGCCACGGGCTTGGCCTGGACGCCCATCGGCGGCGAGATCCTCTTCATCGAGGCGACCGGCATGCCGGGCAAGGGCGGCCTGACGCTGACGGGATTACTCGGTGAATCCATGCGCGAAAGCGCCCAGGCGGCCATGAGCTACCTGAAAAGCCATGCCAAGCTCCTGGCCCTGGATTCCTCGCGGTTCAACGAGACCGACGTGCACATTCATGTCCCCGCCGGCGCCGTGCCCAAGGATGGACCATCAGCCGGAGTGGCGATCGCCGCCGCCCTCATCAGCTTGTTCCGCGACTTACCCATCAGAACCGCGCTGGCCATGACCGGCGAGGTCACGCTCACCGGCCGCATCCTCCCAGTGGGTGGAGTCCGGGAGAAGATCCTGGCTGCCCGCCGCGCGGGGATCCGGATCGTCTTGCTCCCCCGGCACAACGAGAAAGACCTGGTCGAATTGCCTGCCGAGGTCAGGGCCGACCTGACCTTCGGCCTGATGGACACCCTGGATGACGTCGTTCCTCGCCTCTTCGACACGAGGGGAACCAAACCGCGGCACAAGCCCGATCCGCTCAAACCCAAGACGCCTCCCCCCGGGTCCGGCAAGACCTCAAAACTGAAGCACGAGACCGGGCGCAAGACCGACGTGCCCCACGCCAAGCCCCCGCGCCGGCCGCCGGCCGTCTGATCTCTTTCCCGGCCGAAAGCCCCGTTCACCGCCAGCTCTCCAGTGCGATGCCCTCTGCTCCATCGGATCCCTGCCTCGTGAAAACCAGCGGCATCTCCAGGCGATTCGCCGCGGTCCAGGCCTTGAACTCCGTCGACCTCGAGCTGCACGGCGGGGAGATCCACGCGCTCTGCGGCGAGAATGGCGCGGGCAAGAGCACGCTGATCCAGATCCTGGGCGGTGTTTTCCGACCCGATTCGGGGCGGATCGAGATCGGCGGACGCGAGGTCCGGTTTCGTGACCCGGCCGATGCACTCGCCCAGGGCATCGCCATCATTTACCAAGAGCTGAACCTGGTCGAACCGCTCACGGTCGCCGAGAACCTGTCACTGGGCCACGAGCCCCGAGTCGGCCCTTGGATCGATCGCCGGGCCATGAACCGCCGGGCCCGAAACCTCCTGGCCGACCTCCGTTTCGATCTGGACCCTCGCGCCCCGGTCGCGGAGCTGACGATCGGTCAGCGGCAGCAGGTCGAGATTGCCAAGGCTCTGGGGCGGCGGGTTCGCGTGCTGGTGCTGGACGAACCCACGGCCGCCCTCTCGCGCGCCGAGGCTGACCGGCTCTTCGAGATCCTCAACCAGTTATGCACGCGGGGGCTGGCCGTTCTCTTCGTGTCGCATCATCTGGAAGAGGTCTTCGCCATCGCCCACCGGATCACCGTGCTCCGCGACGGCCGTCGCGTGGGAACCTGGCCCAGGGCCGAGCAAACGCTCACGGGAGTGGTCGCGCGGATGGTTGGCGAGGCGGTCGATATTCGCGAGCGCCCGCCCCGCAAGGTCACCACACCTTCTCTCCTTGAGGTGACAGGGGCGGACGGACGGACGTTCCGCGACGTCGGCCTCCAGGTTCGGCCGGGCGAGGTGGTCGGCCTCTGCGGACTGGCGGGTTCGGGTCATGAAGAGCTTTCGGCCGCTCTCTTTGGCGCGTCCCCCCTGTCGCGAGGCACAGTCACCTGGAAGGGACGGACGTTCCGGCCCCGTCACCCAGACGACGCCCGCGCCGCGGGTATCGCCTACGTGCCGCCCGATCGTCGCCGGCAGGGGCTGGTGCCACCTCAGGGAATCACCGAGAACCTCACGCTTGCCTCGCTTGGTTCCCTGGCGACGGCGGGATGGATCAATCAGAAAGCCCGACGCGGGCTGGCGGAAAGCTGGTGCCAGCGATTCGAGGTTGCCGCCTCGCGCCTCTCCCAGCGGATCACCACACTCTCGGGCGGAAACCAGCAGAAAGTCCTCCTGGCGCGGTGGGCGGCCCGCGATCCCGACCTCTTTCTCCTCAACGAGCCGACCCGGGGAATCGACGTGAAGACCCGCGAGGCCATTCACCGCTGGGTCGAGAGCCTCGCCGAAACGGGCCGCTGCGTCCTGCTGGTCTCGTCCGACACCCAGGAACTGATCCGCCTGGCCGACCGCTGCCTGGTCTTCCGCTCCGGCCGCATTGTCCGACACCTCGAACCGCCCAACCTCGATGAGCACACCCTGATCGCGGCGATGATGGAGGGAGAGGAACCAAACCACAACGAGCACAAAGAACACGAAGGAAAGACACGAGCCGGGTCCGATTGACGAAACAGGCGAGAGGCTGGTTTACCGGGAGATCAGCGCCGCGATCGAGGTTCAGAGGAACAGGCGTGAAATCTACCTCGCACGGCCCCGGTTGATCCATCCCGAGATCCGCGTTGGCGCGGACGCGAAACGCCGGAGCGGATCGGCGCTCTCCTCGAAACCGCCTCGACATGTGCATGCATCGCTGGGCGATTGACTCGTCGCTTCCGGGGCTCTGGGTGCACCTGCCGATCCTCATCATCGATACAGCCGTCCATACCGGCGTGACCCGCAAGACTTGCTCGGACGTTTATGAAACCACGACTTTTCTCGGCAGGTTGTTGAAACTCGTCGTGCGAAACCGTGACATTGTGTGACATGGCCTGGTCCGTCGCCTCACAGTCCCGAAAATCTCGTCCAGAGTGTGACATTGTGTGACATGGCCCGGTCCGTCACCTCACAGTCCCGAAAATCCCGTTCAGAGTGTGACATTGTGTGACATGGCCCCGTCCGTCGCCTCACGGTCTCCAGAAAACCCGTCCAGTGTGTGACATTCCGTGATCTTGTCCAAGATTAGCCCGGATTTTCTTGGACATGATCTCGACGTTGAACCACCT
>JBMFUH010000899.1:0-3265 GCA_049966735.1 Isosphaeraceae bacterium | reverse complement strand
CGTTCCGTAACAGAGAAGGGAAGAAGAGATGAACGAGAATACGCTCATTCGCATGTGGACTGTCTTTGGAACCAACGATCACAACGAGGAGATCGGCGAACGCCACATCGCGCTGCACGACATCCCCGGCGAACTGACCTGGCAAGCGCAGCGGCGCCACCTCGACGGCGATATCAAGATCGTCAAGCTGACCATCGCCCCCGAAGTCGAACAACCTGTCTCGAAGGAGGCTGGACCCGAGTTCTTCCCAGTTTACGGCGTGCCCGACCTGAGCAAGTTTTACGATGAGCTGTAAACCAAACTTGAGGCCGAGGAACCCGCTCGCCGAGGCGGGTTTCTCTTTGCGCCGAGCTTGATGGTCAGACTCCCATGGCACATCACGCCCCTCGTTGATCATGAAAGGAAGAGAGGACCACGATTGCCGTGTTCTCGCACCGAGGGAGGTTGTTGTCATGAGTACGACCGCTGTGGAGTTGCTCGCCATTCGCTGGGTTGCCCGGGTCCTGGCGCTGGCACTCTTCGTGTTCTGGGGAGCCTTCTTCCTGGAGCACCTGATCGAATGGTTCTTGCATCCGGCAAAGGGCTTCCCGCCGTTCTGGGTCTGGCTCATGATGCTGGCCCACCTGGGCATTCTGCTGGGCCTGCTCGCCCTCTGGAAATGGGAGGTCGCCGGCAGCCTCTTGGCCCTGGCGGCCGCGTTGGCATTCTTCGGCGGCTTGATCATCATGGGGATGCTCGCCGGACATCGCGTCGGGATGCTTGTCCTCTTCCTCGCCGTGACCATGCTCCCGCCCGTGTTGACCCTGGTCTGGCACTTCGCCCAGACCCGATCGCTCTCTCTCCCTGAACCACTTCCGCCCACCTGAACCACCTGAGCCGTCGCCAAGAAAAACACGGCCAGGTTCTTCCGCCGTGTCCTTGACATCCGGCCGGACCGATGTACTATGGAGTGACGTACTACTTTCCGTAGTATGACATCTGTAGCGAAGAGGTTTCTGACCGGAGGTTCCGCTGATGGCCCGCAAGTCGATCGACGAGCTGGGTGCGCTTCAGAAGGCGGTGATGGAGGCGGTCTGGGATCTGGGTGAGGCCTCCGTGAGCGAGGTGCGAGACCGTCTCGATCGCGAGCCCGAGCCGGCGTACACGACCATCCTCTCGGTGATGCAAAAACTGGAGAAGGCCGGCTGGTTGAGCCATCGCATCCATTGTAGAAGTTATATTTATGTGCCCACTCGAAGCCGTGACCAGGCCGGCACGACCACGTTGCGGACATTCATCGACCGCGTGTTCCGGGGCGATCCGCTTTTGCTCTTCCAGCACTTGCTCGACGATGAAAAGCTGAGCGAGGACGACCTGCGGGCGCTCACGAAGATGATCGATCAGAAGCGGCGAAAGGAAGCACGGTAGGCGTGAGTCATTTCGGGACACCATTTCTTGCCGACTTGAGAAACGGAGCATTTCCATGATCCAGTACGTTCAGCCCGGCGCGTCACTGAGCTGGGACCTGCTCTGGCAATCGAGCTTGTTCCTGGCGATCGGCCTGACGGCAAGCCTGACCCTGCGCCGGCACCCCGCGCGGGCCCATCGCGTCTTGCTCCTGGCCATGTTCGCCGCGATCGTCACTCCGCTCTTGTCGCAGGCAATCCGCCGCGGCGGCTGGGGCATACTTAAGCATCCGGAACCGATCGTGGCTACGACCGAAGCACCGGCGATCTCCAGGTCTTCGCCCCGGGAACTCGCCGTCGCACCGATGCCTTCACTCCTGCCCGCACGCCGAGAAATCATCGACTCGCCCCGGCCTTCGGCGGCGGCGAGCGAAGCACTGGCTGCGATTGCGGTCTCACCCGCCCCCTCGTTCTCGATGACTTGGCGGGAGCTGGTCCTGGGCTCGTGGCTCCTCCTGAGCGGCCTGGCGATCGTGCGGCTGCTTTCCGGTTTCATCAACGGATACCGGATGATCCACCGCGCCGCGCCGGTCGAGGACGAGACACTGCGAGAGGCCGCATCTCGCGCTGCCCTCCGGTTGGGTCTGAATGCCAGCCCCGAGGTTCGCAGCTCCCTGTCCTTGCGCTGTCCTTCGGTCTGGTGCTGGGGGCGACGGCCGATCTTGCTCGTGCCCGCGGAATCCGCAACCGCCGGGAAGAGCATCGACTGGGTCGCGGTCTTCTGCCATGAGCTGGCGCACTGGCGTAGAGGTGATCAAATTGCGGCCCTGGTTGGTCAACTCCTGATCTGCATCCTCCCCTGGAACCCGCTGGCCTGGTGGGCGAAGGGACGGCTGGGTCAACTCGCGGAGCTGGCCTGCGACGACTGGGTTCTGGCCAGCGGCATGGAAGGGACCGACTACGCGGCGTCGCTGCTGGAGCTTTTGCCCCAGCGCGGGGCGTCGCCGGCCTTGGCCGCCGTGTCGAGCCGGAGCGGCCTGGCCGGACGGGTGAGGCACATCCTCGGCGACCATCACGGCAGCCCGACGATCCGCAAAGGCTGGGCCCTTCTCACACTCGTGTTCACCGCGGTTGCGGCCTCGGCGCTGGCCTTCGCCCAGGCGGGCTCGGCGCCAGGTCGGAACGAGCCGTCGCCGGTGAATCCCAGATCAAACAACTCGCCCACCAAGGAGCCGGCCGCCAGGAATGCCACTCTGGACGTCATGGTCCAAAACTCCGACGGCAAGCCGGTTCCAAACGCGCAGGTGCTCTGGATAGGCAGCGCGAAGCCAGCACTCGCTCAGGTGGCTTTGCCTCGCGACGATCCTGAGCGCAGGCGAGACCGGACGCAGGTGCTCGCCAGAGCGACGACCGATGAAAAGGGAAAGGCGAGACTGAGCGCTGAGCATGCTCCCGGAACCGAGACCCCGACGCAGCTCATCGTGAAATCAAAGGGCTTCGGCCTGGGTACTCGTCTGTTCATGCGGAAACCGATGCCAACGGAGGCGACGATCACCCTGGCCCCCGAGGTGCCGATTCATGGCAGATTGCTCACGCCCGCGGGGCGGCTGGCCTCCGGCGTGCGCGTCTTGCTGGATGGTTTTCAAGGCGATTCTTCGAAGTCACCGGACGAGATGGTGGGAGCGTATGCCGGGCTGAAAGACAAAGACGAGGATCTGCCGGAATACTGGCCCCGGTCGGTCAAGACCGATGCCGACGGCCGGTTCACGATCAGCAGCGTACCGCCGGACATTTACGCGACCCTCTCCTTCTGGCATCCCGACTACGCCGTGGACGAGGTGTACGTGAGCACGGTGGCCGACGGCACGATTGCGCCGGAG
>JBMFUH010000898.1:0-3266 GCA_049966735.1 Isosphaeraceae bacterium | reverse complement strand
ACCTCGATTGCCGCGTCCTGGCCGCCGATCGACGCCTGGAGACCAAGCTCGCGGATCCTCGGCCGCGCCATCGCGACCAGCCGCTCGAAGCAACCGCTCACGAGCAAGCCCCACGCCTCCCCGCCGCCGGCCCGGACCTTCTCGACGATCGCAACGATCTCCGACGCGGGATCGCGCATCAGGAACTCCCTGGTCCGGGCACGGCATTCAAGGGCCTTCGGGCCAAACCGGCGCCCGGTAACGCCCGTTTCGACCCGGGCAGCAGGCCAACCATCCGCGTCGAGCGATGACCACCAAGGCCAACACGGGCTTCTGAAATGGGGCTGAACTCACCCTGACCGGCTGCCCCTCAGGCCTCCGCGATCACGCGGGGGCAAGCGCGGCCCGCGGGCAAGGCCCTTGCGCCTCCGCTCTAGCATCCACTCCGAACAGCGCGTTACGATTTTGAATTTGTACCGCGGCCTGGCCCGTTTGCAAGTGTGTTGTCTTAATTCATCCAAAGCCGCACGCGTTCTCACGCTCCCGGAGCAGTGCGTGGAGGCCGGCCTCGCCGGTTACAATGTCCATGGTCACGGCAAAGGGGCTCGCGCGCCCCGAAAGCTGGGAAGATACGCGGGCTCCCGACGATTCCTCGGTTGGCACAAGACGAGCTGACCGACTCCATCACAAGCGAAAAAAGGGCCGCACATGAGTTCCGAGGGAACGACCACGATCCGGGTGGGGCATAGCCCCGATTCCGACGACGCGTTCATGTTTTATGCAATCACTCACGATCGGATCGACACGGGAGGGCTGCGGTTCGTCCATCAGCTCGAGGACATCGAAACGCTCAATCAAAGGGCCTTGAACGGAGAGTTGGAGGTCTCGGCGGTGAGCATTCACGCGTTTGCCCACCTGACGGACAGGTACGCGCTTCTGGCGTCGGGAGCGAGCATGGGGGACAACTATGGTCCCACGCTGGTGACGCGCGAGCCGGCGACGCTCGACGGCCTGCGTGGGCAAACGATCGCCATCCCGGGGAAACTGACCTCGGCTTATTTGACCTTGCAGCTTTACCTGGGGAAGGATGTGCCGGTCTCGGTGATGCCGTTTGACCAGATCCTCCCCGCGGTCGCGGCGGGGACCGTGCCGGCCGGTCTCTTGATTCACGAGGGGCAGCTCTATTTTGGAGACCGGGGATTGCACAAGGTGCTGGACCTGGGCCAGTGGTGGTTCGAGGAGACAGGGCTGCCGCTGCCCCTGGGGGGCAACGTGGTGCGCAAGGACCTGGGCGAGGCGCTGGTCCAGAAGATCGCCGCACTTCTGAAGCAGAGCATCCGCTATGGCCTGGAGCACCGCCAGGAGGCGCTCGGCTATGCCCTCAAGTACGCCCGCGACCTTGACCCCAAGCTGGCCGACAAGTTCGTGGGGATGTACGTGAACGATTGGACCGTAGATTACGGCCCTCGCGGGCGCGAGGCGGTTCGCCTGCTTCTGGGCAAGGCGGCGGAAGCGGGTTTAGTCCCGGGGCCGCTTGACATACAATTTGTCGGATGATCCCGAGGAGACCGCCCGGGCGATCGGATGGACCGAGCAGTCGCTCGGATAAACAGACCCTCGCATTCAATCGGGAGTTGAGCCAACCTGGATCGGTTGCAACTCCACCATATATTGCTCGAAGGGACGAGCCATGACCCAGTCGATTCGCGCTCTCACATCGCTTGCGGTGGATGGACAGACCGTTTCTTACTATCGCCTCGACGCCCTCCGCAATGAAGGGCTCGACGTTTCGCGGCTTCCCTTCTCGCTCAAGGTCCTGCTCGAAAACCTGCTGCGTCACGAGGACGGCGTGACGGTCACGGCCGACGACATTCGAGGACTGGCCAGGTGGGACCCCAAGGCGGAGCCCGACCGGGAGATCGCCTTCCGCCCCAGCCGCGTCTTGCTCCAGGATTTCACGGGCGTTCCGGCAGTGGTCGACCTGGCCGCCATGCGCGACGCCATGGAGAAGATGGGAGGAGACCCGCGCAGGATCAACCCGCTTCAGCCCGCCGAGCTGGTGATCGACCACTCGGTGCAGGTCGACGAGGCCGGCACGCCCGCGGCCTTCACCGTCAACGCGGAGATGGAATTCAAACGTAACCGCGAACGCTATGCGTTCCTGCGGTGGGGACAGAGCGCCTTCAAGAATTTCCAGGTCGTTCCTCCCGACACGGGCATCGTCCACCAGGTCAACCTCGAGTACCTGGCCCGCGTGGTCTTCACCGCGCCCAACCCCGCGGGCGAGGGAACCATCGCCTATCCGGACACGCTCGTGGGAACCGACTCGCATACGACGATGATCAACGGCCTGGGAGTTCTGGGCTGGGGCGTCGGCGGAATCGAGGCCGAGGCGGCCATGCTGGGCCAGCCCGTATCGATGCTGGTGCCGCAAGTGGTCGGGTTCAAGCTCACCGGCACCCTCCCCGAAGGGGCCACGGCGACCGACCTGGTGCTGACCGTGACCCAGAGGTTGAGAAAGAAAGGCGTCGTGGGCAAGTTCGTCGAGTATTACGGCGACGGCCTGAAGGGGCTGCCGCTGGCCGACCGGGCCACGATCGCCAACATGGCTCCCGAGTACGGCGCGACCTGCGGCATCTTCCCGATCGACGCCGAGACCCTGCGCTACCTGGAGCTCTCGGGCCGGCCCAAGGAAACCATCAGCCTGGTCGAAGCCTACTACCGCGCTCAGGGGATGTTCCAGGAGAGCGGGATGCCCGAGGCGCATTACAGCGACACCCTGGAGCTGGACCTGTCGACCGTGCAGCCCAGCCTGGCCGGCCCCCGGCGGCCGCAGGACCGCGTGAGCCTGCACGACGCCCAGAGCTCGTTCCAGAAATCCCTGCAAGAAATGCTGGCCGCCCGGCCGAGTCCGGTAAAACAGCCCACTGCCACGCTCACCGGCAATCGCTGGGCCTCCGAGGGGGGAAGCGTGGCCGTGGAGCAGCCTCATGAGGTGGAAGACCGTCACGGCGCCCGCCAGCTCGCCCACGGCTCGGTCGTGATCGCCGCGATCACGAGCTGCACCAACACCTCCAACCCGTCGGTGATGCTGGCCGCCGGGCTCCTGGCCAAGAAGGCCGTGGAAAAGGGACTCTCCACCAAGCCCTGGGTCAAGGCCAGCCTGGCCCCGGGATCAAAGGTCGTGACCGATTACCTCAAGGAAGCCGGCCTCGACACCTATCTGAACGCCCTGCGCTTCAACCTGGTCGGCTACGGCTGCACCACCTGCATCGGCAACTCCGGCC
>JBMFUH010000897.1:0-3268 GCA_049966735.1 Isosphaeraceae bacterium | reverse complement strand
GGCAGTGCCCGCGGGCGAACAGGCAGATCAGCATCTCCTCGATCATCTGCTCCTGGCCAATGATCACCTTGTGGATCTCGCGCCGGAGCAGCTCGCCAGCCCGCTGCACGCGCTGAACCGCCTCTTCGGGGGTTGTTTTCGGGGAACTCGTCTGAGCTTGCGTGGACATTCCTTCAGCTCCTGGCCGAACTCGCGGACACCCTCGACCGCTTCATTTCCCCCGCGCCTGGAGTCGGGGGGGTACAGTTGTGCCCCATCAGGAGGCAGACCAGGCCTAAAGATTCTACCCCAGCGCGTGTCGATCCGTGACCTGATCGTTTTCATCCTATCCGATGAGTAGAATAGAATAGAAGTAGGTGGCAGAAGGGACGCAAACCTCGATTGGACCGGGTAAGGCACGATCCATGCTGATTTTCAGGCTCGCGGCACCAGAGTCTGGTTGTCCTGGCCGGTCGTCCGGCGCCAGGTCGCTGGCTCGCCACATGTTGACGGTCGTGACGATTCTCGTTTCGTCACAAGTCGGACGGACATTCCTGTCCGTCACCCTGTCGCTCGTCTTTCAGGCGATCTGCCTGAGTGCGATGCTCTCCGCGCAGCAACCAAAAGAGTCCCCCGCGGGCGCGGCGGAAAGCGAGGCGGGGCTCGTCTACCAGCGGCGGGTGCAGCTTCCCCAGGGAGGAGCGCTGCCGGCGATCGTCATGACCGAGTTCTTCACCCAGGGGGCACTGACGCCGGGGGGAACGAACCTGGCCGTCCATGACAACCGGAACAGCCCGGTCCCCTGGAAAGTCCTCCAGGCCGGCCCGGGAGACTACTGCCGGATCGCCTTCCAGACCGTTCCCAAAGAGCGCGCGTACAGGATTTACTACGGAGGAAAGGCGAAGACGGAAAAGTCGGAATCCTGGGCTGGCTCGACCGGGCTCATGCTCGAGACGCGCCACTGGCAGAACTGCAATCTGAACTACCTCGATTCGTTGCGAGACGCCTGGAAGTCCGCCGAGCCCTACGGCAAGGCCTATGTCCCCGGCGTCTTTCATCGCTACAACCCGTTCTGGCCCGATCCCGTGCCCTTCCTCAGTCTGTACCAGGGGACGCTCCGGATCTCGCGCGCGGGGCACTACCGGTTCTTCACCTCGAGCCAGGATTGCAGCTTTCTCCTGATTGACGGCCGGCCCGTGGTGGCCTCCCCAGGCTGGCATGGACCGGTTTACGACGCCCGGGTAAAGGGTGAGGTCAACCTGCGAGCGGGGTCGCACGAGTTTCAGTACTACCATGCCGCGTCCGGCGGCGATGCCTGCATGGTGGCGGCCTGGCAGCCGCCGGGAGCGGCCAAACCGGAACAGATTCCCCCCTCGGCGTTCGGCTCGGACGTCATCGCCCAGTTCCCCACCGTCCCGGTGAAGCATCCGCGGGAATACGCCGTCGAGATCGCCGGCGAGGTGCCGCTCGCCGAGAGCAAGCTGCCCATGGTCCGCGTCCAGTTTCGCACGGTCTCGCGGTCGTCGGCCTCCCGCCCCCGGCTGCACTGGGACTTCGGCGACGGCCAGACGAGCGCCCTTTCCGACCCCGTGCACATCTACCTCACTCCCGGGCTCTACAAGGTTTCGATGAGGAGCTCCGGCGAGTCCGAAGCGCAGGCGATCGTCAATCGCGTGCCGATTCACCGTGCATTGGTCTTTGCTGACGAAAAGCATCCCGGTGATCAGCTTGCTCAGTACCTGCCAATTCTCGACAAATACAGAACCGCCGGGCTCGATGCGCGCTCGCTCCTGCAACTTGTCAGGGCCTTCGATCAGGGAGGTTTCCCCGCGCGAGCCGTCAAGGCGGGCCAGGCGGGAATCCTCGCCACGGCGCAGCCGACGAATGAGGCAAGCGCGCTGGAGACCGTGCGTCTGGTGGGCGATCTGCTTCGCGATAAGCTCGACGACCCCAAGGCCGCGGTTGCCTTCTGGGAAGGGGCCGTCAAGGTGCTCCGACCGGAGACCTGGAAAGCGGAGTTCGAGATCGAGGCCGCCGACAACTCCCTGAACCAGCTCCTCCAGACCGACCTCGCCAAGAAATTGCTTGACTCAGCCGCGGCGCGACTGGGGCAGGGGGGAGAGCCTCCGCTGGCCGGCCGGCTCAACCGGGTGCTCGGCGACTGGCACGCTCGCAAAGGAGACAAGGCCGCGGCCCGGATGGCGTATGTCCGAGCCATGACCCTGCTCGACTCCCGGAAATCGGCCGTGGAGCAAGATGCCTGGCGCGGAGCGTTCAGCCGGTCAACCGAGGAATTCCTCCGCGACGAGGCCTACGACCGCGCGCGAACCGAGCTGCGCAACTGGCAGGAACAGTTCCCGATTGACAAGCTTGAAGGCTATCTGACCCTCCTCCAGGCGCGGTACTGCGTCGCGCGCTCGAAGTGGGCCCAGGTCGTCGCGCTGGCCGGAGACCTGCTCGCCGTCAATCCCGATTCGGCCTATGCCGATCGCCTCGTCTATCTGGCCGCTCAATGCGAAGAGAAACTGGGGCACGGCGATCGTGCCCGCGCTAGTTATCAATCGCTGATCACCGATTACCCCGGCAGCCCGCTGGTCAAGGAGGCCAAGCGAAAGTTGGGCGACGTGACGACCAAACCCAAGGCGGCAGGGAAGCCGTGAGAGCAACTGAACAAGGAGTCGCGATGGAACTCGTTTTCAAGCGGATCGGCGTGCTCAATGGAACCTCGCAAACTGAAATGTGGTGCAGCCGAGGGCTGGCCCACACTTTTCCTGTTGCATGGACCTATTTAGTCGTCCTGACCTTGGTTTTCTCCTGGAGCTCTATCTCTGCCCGGGCGGGCGATCTCCTTGTCGACCTCGGCAAGGCCGCGGACGCGTCCCTGGTTGGAGCCGTCAACCGCTGGGATGACGACGGCAAGCCTCGATTTGCCGTCGATCCCAAGGCCAAGATCGACCACCCCAGATTGGATGCCATCGCGGTCCGGGCCGGAGAGGGCCGCTGGCTGTTCCGCAGCCTGCCGGCGGGGCACTATGATCTCATCATCCTCCGCAAGACTCGCGTGCGCGTGGAGGGCTTCCGTTATCCGCCGATCAACGAATTTGACCCATTCCTCCCCGGCGATGCGAAGGTACAGGATGAGGAAACCAGGGACTGGATCGTCAAGCACATTGCCAAGTCGCAGCATTACGAGAACAAGGTCGCGCCCCTGTTCCTGGCCGGGGATGACAAGCAGGTGCGCATCCTGGTCCAGCTCATCCGCGACAAGCCGACCAGCTACGATGCCGAC
>JBMFUH010000896.1:0-3272 GCA_049966735.1 Isosphaeraceae bacterium | reverse complement strand
GTAAATCATGAACCCGACGATCCGCTCGCCAAGCTCGGCGACCATACCGATGCAGTTCCGCTGGCGGAGCACTCGGAGAAACTCCTCCTCGCACCAGGGGAACTCAAAACTCGCATGCTCGATGGCCAGGACCTCGGGCATATCGCGCCGGATCATCCAGCGAATGTGCACGCGGGTCTGAGCCGCTGAGGTGGGAACCGCGCTCATCGAGCCTCCTTCCATGGAACAATCCAGACCGACCGCCGCGCTCCCGCCCTGGAGTGAGCCGGCCCTGGACCTGAGACCACCGACACCGACATCGGCACCTGCAAGATGTGTGGGAAATGAGACGCATCGAGATGAACGCATCGGGATGAAGCACGCGATCGACCCCACCATGAACTCGCGAAGCGGGGCGAATTCTAGCGAACGGCCCTCGCTCTGCCAAGACCGCTTCGTGCCCGTCACGGTGCTCGAACGCGCGTTGTTCATGCACCGAGAGACGCGTCCGTCCGGACGTTCGACGACACCCAAGGGCGCGGCGCGTCGAACCGTCTCGGTTCCCTGCCACCCTTATATCGGCAGTGCCGCGGGTAGTCCGTGAGGATTATGACGATCGCGCGGCAAGCGGGGTGGCGAGTGCATGCGGAATGGGGAATGCGGCATCGGCCTCAGGAACGAGCCGGAAACAACTTCCCGGCTTTGAAGACGAAGCCGCCGGGTGACTTTTCCTGGGCCCTGGAGGGGCCACGGTTCATAGCCAGGGGCGGTATTCGCCCCTGGAACTGGAATCGAGACCGGACCACCAATGCTGAGCCCCCGGGAGCCACCGCCGCCCCGTCGGGGCATGAGCAAGCCCGGCTCAGGAGCGAACGCCGGGAAGTCATTTCTGGCCTTAGTTCGAGTTTCGCACTTTCAAAGGGAGGACCCTAGAGGACCTCCGCCCCCGCGACGGGACGTGCCGTCGAGGGTTCCGGCGAGGTCGAGGGTCCGATGCGGCCCGGGCGGGCGATCAGCATGGGAATCTCCAGGCTGTGGCGAACCCGATCGACGGTCTGGCCGAACAGGAGATCGCGAACCAGACCATGGCCATGAGAACCCACGACCAGCAAGTCCACTGGATCGGTCCGCAGGTAACCCACGAGCTGACCGGCGGGGTCGGGCCCGTAGAGCAGCATGGAACGAGCCCGGAAGCCGCGCTCGCGGAGGGTCGTGACCAGTTCTGTCAAGTATCGCACATCGGCATCAGTCTCCCGGTCAGCGGTTTCGTCGCCGTGAACGCGGGTGATGGGCGTGTCCACGACGTGCAGCAAGAGCAGTTCCGGGCGCTCGTTGTCGGCCTGGGCCAGGCCCAGCGCCCTGCCGATGATCTCCGCATCGGCCAGCCCGTGTTCCAGGGCCAGACCGATCTTCGCCAGCGGCCGCGGCCGCATGGCTTCGCCCCAGTCCAGCGTGACGCTCGGCGGCGCGGCCCACGCCGGAGACGGTCGAACAAAAGGCTTCAAGCTCACCCAGACGAGGAGCGCGGCGATGCTTCCGGTCACCGCCGTGAGCACGGAAGCGACCAGCAAGGAAAGCGGCAACGGTCCCACCATCAGTCCCGACTCGGCAGCCAGATTGATCCAGCCAACGGCCTGATCGAAAACCAGCTTGGCGTTGAGGCCCACGATCACCGCCGCCGCGCCCCAGCCCAGCACCTGTCCCCACCACGGGGTCGCGAAGACCCCCATGTTGCGCCGGTTCGACGTGAAATGGATGAGCGGAATCACCGCGAACGAGAGCTGAAGACTGAGAATGACCTGGCTCAAGACCAGGAGTTGCTGGGTTGATTTTTCGCCGGTAAGCGCGATCACCAAAACGGCCGGCACCAGGGCGATCAGCCGGGTGACCAGCCGCCGCAGCCAGGGGGCGATCCGGATGTGCAGGAATCCTTCCATCACGATCTGCCCGGCCAGTGTTCCGGTCAGGGTCGAGCTTTGCCCGGCACAGAGCAGGGCCACGGCGAAGAGGATGGGCGCGCCCTTGCCCAGAAAGTCAGGCAGCAACTGATATGCTTCCTGGATGGTCGCCACTTCCAGGCCGTGCCGGTGAAAGACCGCAGCGCTCAGGATGAGGATGGCCGCGTTGACGAAGAAGGCCGCGTTGAGGGCGATCGTCGAGTCGATCAGAAAGTACTTGCACGCCGAAGCCTGGCTCTTCTGGTCGCCGCCGATCCGCCGCGTCTGCACGAGTGCGGAATGAAGGTAGAGGTTGTGCGGCATGACGGTTGCGCCCAGGATGCCGATGGCCACGAACAAGGCGCCCGAGGGCATGGTCGGCCTCAGGCCCAGCACCATGCCCATCCCGTCGGGCCGGGCCTGGAAGATCTGGATCAGGAAGCAGCCGCCAATCGTGGCCACGAGGATCAAGATGAGCGCCTCGAGCTGCCGCATCCCCCAGCGTTGCAGGTAGAGCAAGGCGAACGTGTCGAAGGCCGTGATCAGACAACCCCAGAGCAAGGGCAATCCGAAGAGTAGTTGAAACGCGATGATGGTGCCCAGCACCTCGGCCAGGTCGCAGGCGGCGATGGCCACCTCGGCCAGGATCCAGAGGATGAAGTTCAATCGTGGGGAATACTCCGCCCGGCATGCCTGGGCCAGGTCGTGCCCCGTCACCACTCCCAACCGCGCGGCGAGCGTCTGGAGCAAGACCGCCATCAGATTGGACATGAGCAGCACCCAGATCAGGGTGTAGCCGAACCGGGCGCCTCCCTCCAGGTCCGTCGCCCAGTTACCCGGGTCCATGTAGCCAACGCTGACCAGGTAGGCCGGTCCCAGAAACGTGAACAGACGCCTGAGCTTGTGCCACCGCCCGGTGGAAGCGGGAATCGGGATCGAGCCGTGGACCTCTTCCAGAGACCTGCGATCGGGCTGCGTTTCCTCCATCACTGCCATCGTGACCTCAATCGTTCCTCGAACCGTGACTGACCCAATTTCCTCTATACCTGATATTTCGGCTGCCGGCAAGACTGTTGTGCACGAAGCAAAAGGAAAATTTTGGATATCCAAAACAGTGAGGAACTTGCGGGTAGTTCAAAATTATCTGACTCGAAGTCCCTTTCCCGAACGTACAATAGTAATGATCAGAGAGAGGACCGAGAGCGCGTCACGAGCAGACTGAACTTTTGATCTGGTGATAGGAGATCAGAGCGATGACTCGGATACTGGGGATCGCACTGGGAGCTGGGCTGCTCTTGGGCGTTGCTGCTGAAGCAAGGGCGCAGGGGGCGGGATTGTATCCCCCCGCGGCCGGTC
>JBMFUH010000895.1:0-3273 GCA_049966735.1 Isosphaeraceae bacterium | reverse complement strand
TGCCACGGAATCGCTCGCGAAATCGTGTCCGGCGTACAAGATTCTCGAAGTTCGTGGTACAGGTGGCGCAGCGACGGTCGGTCGATCGGGCGCCGAAGACGGCGAGGTGCTCCATGCATCGATATCCAGCCGCCCAGGGCGGCGCCTCGGGCTCAGATGTGCTCCAGCAGCCAGAGCGCGATGGGCCGCGCGTTCTCGAAAGGTCGATCAACTCGCGAGGCGTCGAGTGCGGAGACGACGCGGCGGGCGGCGTCCAACTCGGGAGCGCGGACCGTCCGGAGCAACTGGCAGTAGTCCGGCGCCTTGGCCGCGATCCGGACGTCGGACGAATGCGGGCTTGGCCTCCTGCGGATGAACATCTCGACGCCCGCCGGCCCTCGTGCCGCGATCGTGACTGCGGTCAATGTCGGTGTCGGGGGCAGGTTTGCCGGGACGGGCTGGGTGACGATCTCGACGGCAACCGTGCCAAGTGGGCCAAGGAACGCGGCCCGGAACGAGCTGCCCGCCGTCGTGCTCTTGTTGACCGGCTTGCCTTGCCGCTTCCAGCCAAGTTGACCGGCTAGCCAGGCAGCCAGCCAGATCGCCAGGCGAGGGGGCGCGGAGGGGTCCGGAGAGTAGGCCTCGATCTGAAATGAGTCGATGCGCTCGAGCGTCTCGTGATGGCAAGGAGGGTCGAAGAACTGCGCGACCAGTTCGCGCCAGCGGGTGAGTCCGAACCAGACGGCGTCGCGGCTGCACGGGCAGATTGCCGGGTCCAGGCCAAGCGCCAGCGACGTGGCGGACGTCCCGGGATCGGGCAGGTCGAGCACGAGCCGCGAGCACTCGTCGCCCAGGTTTCGGAAGAGGGCCTCGTTCGATTTCGGGTCGGTGGTCCACCAGAGGACCATCGGCAAGTCGGATTCCAAGAGCGGCCGCACCGCGCCGGAGACCAGGTCGACAGCGTTCGGCCCGGCATGGAGCACGATCCGCTCGGAGCAGACCTGGGACATGCCCGAATCGGGCAGATGGCAGAGCGCCGAGACCTCGGCGGTAATCTTCCGCTCGGCGTTGTCCGACCCGCGAACGACGATCGCGCGACATGGATAGCGCGTGATGACCTCCTCGACCACCGGGCGCAGCGACTCGGCCTCGGGCGTGAGCCGCTCGACGACAAGGTTCGCCAGGACGATGCGTGTCATGTTGGGCTGTTTGGGTTGCGGCCCCCCGACCCTCTCGGCCGCCGGCCCCCAGAGATGCTGAAGCGTCCCCTCGATCTCGCGGAGATCAACGGGAATACCTTGACCTTGGAGGAATGCGTCCGATGTGGCGTCAGCCATCTTGATCGCTCCCGTATCGCGTCACCGATCTTCGAGTGCAAGCCGTTGACCGATCTCGTTGAGTGTGAAACCACCCTTTTCTTTCGAGCGTTCCGCCAGGAGCGACATGAATCGCTCGCTTGCACCCAGCTCGGCAACTTCACACTCGAAATCGGCCGTTGCCTCGAGGACAAAAGTGAGTCCCTCCCTACTTCGAATTTGCAAGGTCTCCTCCGACGCGGAACGCAACAGCTCGTCCACGGTGATCTGTTGCTTCGCCAGATCGAGTGTTTTCATCATTGCGCCTTCCGCGCCCTGAACAGCGAGGTTCCTGGGGAGAGCGAGCATCCTGGCGAGCGTGAGTGAACGCGGGCTCAGCATGAGCTTCGCCCTCCCGAAAGGAAGCGATGCCGGTCGCCGGAAGCAGGGTGATCGACTCCCAGCTTGGAAGACGACCATTCAAATCGTACCATGGCAGCGTGAAGATCGGCCACACGCGGCGATGCGAAGTGGGAGAACCAGACCGATGAAGCGCGAGGTGCGACCCGGAGAAACCATCGGCGGATTGATGGTCGCTGTTTTCCTCTTCGCGGTCTTGTTTTCACTTCTACGACCCCGACCTCAGTCCGAACCACTGACAGACCTACTTGTCCTTGCGGTCATCCTTCTGTTCCTACGTTGGGTGGTTCTGCCGATCTGGGTAGTGGGACGGCAGCGATTCACAGCGGATGCACCCATCGAAGCGTTTGACCCGGAGGCCGACGAAACCCCGGAGCAAGTTCGCTCGAGTATTCGCGTGCTGATACCGAAGCTCGACCACCTTGGCTTCGGCCTGGTCGGTCATCTGCGCCAGGACAACCCTGGAGTTCGGGGACGAACCTACGTGACGCTCTTCGTCAATACTCCGGCTCGTCAGACCGCGAGGCTGTTCACCGTGATCGTGGGAAACCCGCAAGCGCCGCGGGTCGCTACCTCGTGCTACTTCCGAACCGACTTTACTGACGGGACCCGCATGATTACCTCCAACAACAAAACGGTGCCCACCACGCCTCAATCTCCCCGCACCCGAGAAGGAAGCATAAGCCTGCCGGCATTTGGCGACATCTCGGTGCTCTATCAGATCCACGAAGCGGCCATCGCCCGCTACGCCTCTGATGGCGCGCGAGTGTTCCCTGACATGACGGACCCTGCGTCGTATCTTCGTTCTTCAATAAACGAGGAGCTTGAGAACTGGATCGAGCATCGCTACTACTACCTCGACGAGCAGGAGCATGCCCTCCGGCCAACCTGGAAGGGGGCTGTGATCATGGGCCTCCGGGTGAGCTTCCCCTCCAGGTGGATTCGCGAAAAGCTCCGCCGCTGGCGGGCGAAGCGACTCTTGAGAGAACTCGAAATCGCCACATAAGAATGCAAGGCGATTCATTCACTTCATAGCCTCCGCCACTTCGCCCCGTCAGCCTTGAGCAGTTCATCGGCCTCGGCCGGGCCCCAGCTTCCGGCGTCGTAGGTGACGGGGCAGGGGGCTTCGGGCAGTTGCCAGGCGTCGAGGATCTGGGTGATGAACCGCCAGGCGCTCTCGACCTCGTCGGTGCGGGTGAAGAGGGTCGGGTCGCCAAGCATCACGTCCAGGAGCAAGCGCTCGTAAGCCTCGGGCGGCGGGACGGCGAACGCGGTACCGTAGCGGAAGTCCATCCGTACTCTTTGCAGCCGCCGGCGCGAGCCGGGGATCTTGGCCTCGAAGGCGAGGCTGGCCCCCTCGTTGGGCTGGATCCGTAGCACGAGCTGATTGGCGCCGGAGTGGCCGTCGACCTCGGGCTCGAAGAGTTCCGTCGGCGGCCGGCGAAACTGGATGGCGATCTCCGTGGCCCGCTTGGGCAATCGCTTGCCGGTCCGCAGAAAGAACGGAACGCCAGCCCAGCGCCAGGTGTTCAGCTCCAGCCTCATCGCGACGTAGGGAGAAGTCAGCGAGCCCGGGTCG
>JBMFUH010000894.1:0-3277 GCA_049966735.1 Isosphaeraceae bacterium | reverse complement strand
GCACTTGATTACGAACGGCATCTATTCTATGAGAAAAACGTGCACTCGGTGACGGCCAACACGCGAGACGACGGCCGGAGCCTGCTTGCGGAAGCTGCCGAGATTCCGCTGCGCCCGCACACCACGACGTATCCCCTGGCCGAGGCCAACCAGGCTCTCCAGGACCTGAAGGCGGACCGGATCTCCGGCACTGGAGTGCTCGTGATCCGATGATCACAAGCGAGCATCCCGGGGCAATGTTCAAATACTCAGTTACTGGGAACTGTCTTGAGAATCTCCCGCTGCTTGGAGATCGTTCGCTCCAGATCGGCCCGGATGGCGGAGCAGACCAGGGCGCAAAGCTGTTCCACCAGGGGATCGTCCAGACGATAATAGACCTGAAGGCCTTCCTTGCGGCGGGAGACGAGGGAGGTATCGGCGAGGTGTTTGAGATGCTTGGACACATTGGCCTGTCCTCTGCCGGTTTCCGTCACCACCTGGCCCACACTTTTCTCTCCGTCCATCAGGGACCGGAGAATCGCCAAGCGGGTGGGATCGGCCAGCATCTGGAACTTGGCCGCGATCAAATCGAGCAGATTGTCGGGAATGCGTTGGCTCATCATCTTGACTTTATAGCTATTCGATTATATGGTCCATGAGGGAGCCAGGAGAATTCTAATCGATGACCGACGAGATGCAAGAGCCGGAACGGAAGAAGAGCATGTCAGATTTCTTGATTTTGGGTGCGGTGCTCGCGGCCTGGATTGTCCTGAATCGCTGGCTACTGCCCAAGATGGGCGTACCCACCTGAATGAGCGGGACGTGCGCGGTGTCACCGCGCCAGGATCAGGATTCAAAACCTTACCCCCCCTCTCCGATTGCCGATCGGCCCCCCCGCTGAACAGGCCGTCAGGACGTGGGGTGTTTGCGGTGCTGGCCGTCGTGTGTTCCCGGCTTGTGCTGGCTGTCGAGATGAAAATCGATCACCAGGGGCAGGTGGTCCGAGGCGTCGCGCGCCAGTCGAGAATGGGCAATCCGGACGTGGCGAATGTCAATCGATCCACGCGCAAAGGCCTTATCGAGGGCCGTGACCGGGAAATAAGCCGGAAATGAGAGAAAGCGGGACCGGGGCGCTGTCAACTGATGAAACCCATGGAGCGCGAACGGCCCTCTCGCCAGCGTGTTTCGCCAGTCGTTAAAATCGCCAACGATCAGCGTGGGTAAATGGGAAGACTGGCGAAACAGGTGGTGCTCCAAAAGATGGAGAACCTGCCAGTGCCGCTCGCGCTCGGCCAGGCCGAGGTGCCAGTGGACCAGGTGAAACGATCCCTCGGGACTGTCCACGACGGCCATCTGGGCCCCGCGCGGCTTTTTCTGGCGGAGTCGGAGCGAGATCTGATGGTGGGACTCAAGCGGCCAGCGCGACAGGAGCAGGTTGCCGTAACCGCCGTCCTTCAGTCGCACGTTGAGCTGGTACAGGTGCGCCTGGGCACGCAGAGCCTCCAGGAACTGACGCGGCTGGTCGTCGTGCCGGGTTCGCGCGACGTGCCGGTCCACTTCCTGGAGACAGATCAGATCTGGATTCTGCTCCTCGATCACCTGGATGATTCGCTCGAGTCGATAGCGGCGGTCCCGGCCGCCGATGCCTTTATGGATGTTGTAGCTCAGAAGTCTCATGGTTGCTGGTTGTCGAACTCCGACGCGCGAGGTAGCCCACGCCCGCGGCGAGGCTGAAGGTCCCGGCCGCCACCTCGACGCATCGTACTCGCGGCGTCTCTTGATTCATACCCAGCGTCAGCAGAACGAGAAAGCCCAGTTGTCCCGCAGTCGCGATCTTGCCCAACCAAGAGGGAGGCAGCTGGTGCAGCGACCGCCAGCCCTGGCGCATGACCGACCAGGCAGAACCGGCCAGCACCGTCAGATCGCGAAACTCGAGAAATACCAACTCGAGGACCGCCAGCTTCCCCTCGGTCACCAAAGTGACCAGCACGATTCCCACGAAGAGCTTGTCGGCCACGGGGTCGAGAATCTGCCCCAGCGTGCTGGTGCCGTTCAGCGCCCGGCCGAGCCGTCCGTCGAACAGGTCGCTGAGCCCGGCCCCGATGACCACCCCTCCGCGCCAGCCGACCGGAACCCAGGGAAACCCCAGCGCCAGCCCGATCCGGGCCAGGGACAGCGAGTTGGGGATGATCCAGCGCGTGGCGTTTGACACGATGATCTCGATCTGGCCATGGAACGGATGAGCGGCTGTACTCATTATATCCCTCGCACGGCCCCGGTTGATCCATCCCGGGCTCGCCCTGGCGCGGTCGCGAAATGTCGGAGCGGCCCCGCGCTCTCCTCGAAACCTCGTCGCCCAGTGCATGCATCGTTGGACGATCGACTTGTGGCGGCGATGACCAGCCAGGACGCGGACATCTTCGCCCCTTGCATCTCACTTGTAGGGTCCGCTGTGCGAACCGGTCCCCAGCCGATGCCCGCAGTCCGCACAGCAGACCCTACAAGTGACTCTGATCGGGTGCTTGGCCGAGCCGCGGTCCACTCGCGAGGATTGTGCGGAAACCGTGGAGATTGGCTTCGTTTTGCGTGCCACTTTTAGCCATTTTTGAGCATTACACCTTATTCGCCAGGTGTTTACGACAATTGAAGATTGGCTTCGTTTTGCACATTTTCCACACTCTTTCAGGAAGGGATGTCGGTCCTGCGCTCGGTGCCGGCCATGTTGATACGTCCTTGAGGCGTCATCGCCCTACCAACCGTCCATCTGAGCGCGACCCGCGAAGCCGATGCAGCCGGCGAAGTCGCGCCCAGTGTGCGAGACCGTCTGGGCCTCAATGCCCCGAGTCGGCCTCGCCCGCCGGCGCCGCACTGCCCGAAGAAGCCTTATCGGAGAACGATTTGCCAAAGAGCGACGGATTCCTCCATTGTCATGATGTGGTATGCTTTGGCAAAGGAATCATACTTCCCGGACATTCCACGCATCTTCTCGATTCCCAGCCCTCACATCCCTTCTCACTCCTACTCTCGCCCGACGTCGCACCATGAGGTCGGCACCACAGGGACCTCTCGCCAAGGCGCAAAGCTCACCAAGAGCACGCAGCGCCCTTCGGCATGACCGAGGAGAGCGAGCAATGAATGGGTGGCGCTTTTCGCCTCAAGCTTGCTGGAGCAGTTGCTCACCAGCGATCATGCTATGTCCAGGCGAAGAACGAACCCATCAGACCCAGGGCTCTCCTCTACTTGAAGCGGTTTTCGGGTCGATAGCTCCCGGTAGGGTCCGCTGTACGGACCGATCGCC
>JBMFUH010000893.1:0-3278 GCA_049966735.1 Isosphaeraceae bacterium | reverse complement strand
GTCTTATGCCGATGCGAAATGGAGTGCGTGAGTGTGTGTGAATAATCCGGGTTAATGCGACCCGCACAAGCCGCGGAACGGTATGACTGGCAACCCGGGAGTTTGACACCCATCCTTGGACAGCAACACTCATCTCCGCTGGCGTGAGGACAATTCCTGTCCGGTTGCCGCAACTCAACTCGTAATCGACCACCCAGGCCCCTTGATCCTGGGCGATCGATCGACGTAAAAGACTTATTCGACCAGACTTGGCACTCTCAGCCTGCTTCGCGTTCGGCTCGCCCGCCGCGCAGGGGACACTATACCAAGCTGCAATCAGAATGGTAAATGCGAGGGAGAGCGCTCGGGCGGTTGGATGGACGATTGCAACATGCCGCGGTACAACAGTTGTTTCCGCATTGCCCAAGTACAAGCTCGGAGCGTTCTGACACCTGTCTAACTCAATCTTCATCTCTCTACTCCTTCCCTGGTATCAAAACACGTAGCAACCGCCGTGCCCGCCTTCGAATCCTGACTGAGGGCGGGAACCTGTCTCGTAATCAGACTTCGTCAACGAGCGCGGAAGATCAGCCTCCTTGCCGCGAATATTACCAGATTGCTTGCGGCTGCCTATTGAGAGAATATGACGTGTTATGTTGCCCATGCGTACACCTAGTCATCGTCGTTTTCCTCGGCATCACCGCCTTCAAATTCATCATCATCTTCAAAGGAGGCCAGGGGCATCAAGGCACAACGTTCGAGGAACACGGGAAGATAGCGGTCGAGGAAGACTGAGACGGCAAGCTGAGTTGCGGCGTTATCCATTCCCCAGACGCTCGCCCTCGGCTCGCTTCCGTCCGGATCCATCTGAATGAAATAGTGCTCGTTGAAGGCCAGAGAGATTGGAACCTCCTCAAGCCAGCGATGCGAGAGTGCATTGACGCCGGGACCTCCCAGAGAGATGGTCGGTAGGCGCTGGAGAAACTCATCATGGATCCAGCGAAAATCCGCGATCACGCGAACCTGGAAACCGGAGAGGGCCTCGCCTGTCTTCGTGTCCGAGGAGTGAGATGCAGCTTTGAGTTTTTCTTCGATCTTCTGCTTGAGGTAGTATCCGAGCGGCCGATCCGCCTCCTCAGCCCGGAGGGTACTCCCCGTGACGACGAGCAGGAACTGAGATGAGTGACTCACAATCGGCTCCGTTCTGGTATGCGGGGTGTTTCATCGACTCCGACTGACACGCGACCGTCCGACATAACCCGGGAAATACCACGTCGACGATTGAAGGAGCCGCATGACCAAGGCGTTTGCGGGGAGACCATGCCTCATTCGGTGACCCCTGGACGGCTTGCCGTTGAGCAGCCAGTCACGGATCAATCCAAGTGAGGCTGTAGCCTCCCGCGATGGCGTGATTGGGTGACAGATCTCTCCGGGACGGCCTCTTTGACCGATGTCGCTCTGGGAGAAGGCGCGTCATTTATCCCATTTATTCAATTCTGTCCACACGTCCCTGCAATCTCTGGCCGAAGAAGGTTCTGCCGACCCCAACACATTATAGGAAACGTCTCCCTGATCAGCGTTGGCACTTGCCGTGTCTTATTGTGCTTGGAGGACTTTCAATGGCCCGAAGTTGAACGCGTAAGACGTCGGCAATCGGATGCAACATCCTTCGCAATCTGCATTAACGTCCAACTGTTCGAAGCAGGCTCGATCCTGGCTAGCCCACGCTTCGCCCTTTCCGGTTATCCTTGAGATCCGCAAGCGCGGGGAACAAACGGAGCGCGAGCGACCCTTTCCTTTGATTCACGACGCCAGCGCCAGCGCAAAGCCGAGGAATGTGATGAGTAGTGTGACGGAACCCTATCTGCTTTTTTCTGGCGTGCCCATCACGATTGACCGGGAGGGTTGCCCCTACACGAATCCGCTCTGGGTCAAGGACCTGACGCTGCACCTGGAGTACATCGAGAATCTCTCGGTGGCCTGCGCGGTTGCTCATGGCCAGCCCAGTGGCGATAAGGTGCCCATCCCTCTCGCTGTGGTTGACCGGATCACGATCGTCCCCTTGCCGGCGCCCCATGGGCGACTGAGTGGCTGGCTGGCGTGGCCCAGGACCGTCGTGGCGTCCTGGCGCGCCATCGGCAAGGCACGGATCGTGCACACGGGATTTGGCGCCTGGCCGATCAACCTGGGCTGGATCGCCTGTCCGATCGCCAAGCTGCGGGGTAGATTCCTGCTGACCAACGTCGAATCGTCCTTCTGGCGAGCCAGGCCGGGCGCATCGCTGGGCAGACGGCTCGTTGGCTTTGTTTCGGAACGGCTGAACCGCCTGTGCGTCCGCACGGCCGACCTGAGGTTATTCACATCCACCGCCTATCTTCGAGAGTTCCTACCCGAGGGCGCCCCTCGAGCTTTCGTGAATCCCGCAAGCTGGATCGACGACGAATGGGTCCTCAAAACCGAAGACGCCAGCGCGGCCTGGGACGGCAAGTCCGGCCCGGTTCGCTTGCTTTTCGCCGGCCGTCTGATTGCTGAGAAGGGAGTCTCGGAGTTACTGGAGGCCGCCCGGACCGCCGGGCAGAACGGCGCGGAGCTGGAGCTCACCATCGTGGGTGAAGGTGCCTTGCGAGACCTCTGTCTGGAGGCCAGTCGTGAGCCGGCCGGAAGCGTGCGGATCCGTGCACTCGACCCGGTGCCGTTCGGTCCCTCGTTCTTTTCTCTCATTGCTCGCCATGACGCAGTGCTGGTCCCCTCGCTCACCGATGAGCAGCCGCGGATTCTCTACGATGCGCTGTCTCAGGCAGTGCCCGTGATCGGCTCGGATACGGGTGGTATTCGCGAGGTGATCGAGCCGGACATGACGGGTCGCCTTGTCCCTCCGAGCGACGTTCAGGCGCTCGCGCAGGCGATGATCTGGGCTGCATCCAATCGTCCCGCGCTCCGTGCCATGGGCCTGCGTGGTCTGGAGGTCGTGCGCGGCCGGACCCACCGCGCGATGCACCAGTATCGCAGCGGCCTCATCCGCCAGGCTCTTGATGAACACCGATGAACGGAACGGCTCAATGGCTTTTTTTCGGAATTTTCGGAGAAGGAGATCAAAAAGCTCTTGACGCGGCCGCTCCCGCTGATTACTTAGACATTTCTGGTCTGTGTCGCGGCTGATGGGGCTGTCTCCGCTCTCAGGCGGTTACGACGATGTGGCACTTTCGAAAGCGTCTCGATGCACTTCCCGGAATTCTCCTGTTGGCGCTTTCCGCCGGTTGCGGATCGCACTCTGCGGGGGGGGGGGGGGGGGGGGGCCG
>JBMFUH010000892.1:0-3283 GCA_049966735.1 Isosphaeraceae bacterium | reverse complement strand
CCCCCCCGCTGCGACGATTGCGGCGGCCTCATCCGACCTTCCGTTGTTCTCTTCGGAGAAGAACTCCCGGCCGACAAGCTGGCCCGGCTCTGGCAAGAGATGGAGACGGGATTCGATCTGATCTTCACCGTCGGCACCAGCAGCCTCTTCGAGTACATCATCGAGCCGGTCCGCCTAGGACAGACCACGGGTGTACCCACAGTGGAGATCAATCCGGAAATCACCACCGTTTCGTCGATCGTCGATTACAAGATCCGAGGATCTGCCGGAGCCGTCCTCGACCTGATCTGGGAAAGCTACCTCGCCTGGTGGCCCTGGCGCTGATTGACGCGGGCACAACTGAAGCGGTTTTCGCGTCGATGGTTCCCCGTGGGGTCCGCTGTGCGAACCGTCGGCGGGGTATTTGGTCCACACGACGAACCCTACGATACTCAAGACTGAACTTCAAGCACAAAGTACATGAGCAACGTCGGTCGCGGCTCTGTCCGGCTGTACATGATGCCGAGGAACAGCCCGGGCGCAATCTGGCGGATCTCGTCGCGGTCCCGGGCGTAGATCCGCGAGGTCTGGCTATAGTCCAGCACGAGACTCGGCGCACCGTCGAGCCAACTCCGATCTTGATACACTCGTGCACGCACGATGGGCAGGCCGAAGAACCGGTTCACCGCGCCGGTTCCGGCCGGATTGATGATTTTCCCTTGCCAGACCAGCCGGGTGCCCAATGCCAATGCCTGGTTGCGCCTGGTTCCTGGCGCCAGGATGGCCGTGCCTCGAACGCGTCCCGGCGGAATGCCCACGGCCGTGCCCTGTTGATAGAGCGCATCAAGCTCGGGCCCGCTCAACCGGAGCAACTGCTTGACCGAGAGTGGAGCACCCTGGGCCTTGGCACAAGCTGGAAAGGCAGACTCGAAAATCGACGCCCCGATCCAGACCAAGGCCAGAACAGGAAGGCGATCGTTTCGCTGTCGCGGCAAATTGGGCATCTGGCCACCTTCCCGGCTGGGGAGATCAGATGTACCTGGGAGTTCGCATCGAGCAAGATCGGCATGCGGCCGTCCGGATGTTGAGAGAATCTCCCGCGCGGCAGACGCCGCTTCCCATCGCCTCAAGACCCGACAGAGTGATCGACGAGAAAAACCGGGCAATTCAAGAAGCCTGGAGATAAAGGTGAATAACGCGAGCCGGGGCCATCAACGGAAAGTAATCTGATTTGCGAGAAAGCGTAAACACGGTTATCTGGCGAATGGAGGGTTGTTCAATTATGCGAGATACTGGCCAGTCGGGTTGACAGGTCGGGACGGGGACGGTTAAATCGCCTGAGTTGTGGGTAAGGAAGCCCGGGACAAGGGTCCTTGTCGGTGTGTTGTGCGGGCTCTCTGGGTCGACGGAGCGGCCTGTCTGTGCCTCCTCCAAGAGGCGATCCGAGCGTCTCGGTCCTCCGCCCCAACCTCCGTACAGAAAAACAGAAACCTCCACGGAAATCGCAAGTGAATCAGGGATGACGCGGCCGCAGCGGGGGACTTACCGGTTCACGGAAGAACCGGTCCCCGCACTTCCTCATGGGATACCACCCTTCCTGGAGCGTCACGTCGCCCTCTTCGGCTTCGATTGACCTGGCGCTGATTCCTCCTTGCCTCGCCTGGCCCGAGAGCACAGAGATTCGCTCTCTGGACGCGAGCGCAAGCGAGCCGGTTGGTCCGTCGGAGGCTGGAACGCGGATCGTCCAGAAGGGACCGGTTCATGCGGACAGAAACCAACCGTCCCACCACGCTCAGGCGTGCGCTTCACCGCAGGTTCTTCCCTGTCGATCGAGAGGGCGCGGCAGCTCTCCCGGGCGAGCGTCCCGATCGTGGCCTGTATGCCGGTGAGCCGGCGGCGTGTCGTCGCCGACTGCTGCCGTTTCTCCTCACGATGGCTCAGCTCGGCCTCTTGCTGGTCATCTTCAGAACCTACCGCATCGAGGGTCGCGCCTTCCTGGCGCTGGTGAGCTTGGCTCTCGCGGTGCTCCCGGTTCACTACCTGGCCCCTTATCGCTTCAAGAAGTACATCTTCGTGGCGGCGTCGATGGGTGGGCTGTACTGGGTGTTCGACGCCGAGGTGGCCTTGTTCGTGGTGGCCTTGGCGGCCGTTCTGATCGGAATCTGTTACCTGCCCCTCTCCTGGAAGGCCCGCGCGACGGCGATCGCGATTCTGGGAGCAACCTTCGCCTATCTTCGAAGCCACGCGCTCCTTTCCCTGGTGCCGGGCACGGTCTGGCCGGTCCTGGCGACGATGTTCATGTTCCGCATCATGATATATCTGTATGAGTTGAAGCACGCCCGCGGGCCCGAGGCGCTGATCGACACGATCAACTACTTCTTCCTCTTGCCCAACTACTGTTTCATGCATTTCCCGGTGGTGGACTACCGGACGCTGCAGCGGGGCTACTTCGCCGCCGACGTCCACGCCATGCAGAGGCGCGGGCTGGAGATGATGTTCCGGGGCACGATTCACCTGCTCTTGTATCGCTTGATCTATCACGAGCTCCTGATCACGCCCGCCGAGGTTCACGACCTGGGCAGCCTGGCGGGCTATCTCGTCTGCAACTACCTGCTCTACCTGCGGGTCTCGGGCCAGTTCCACATGGCCTGCGGCATGTTGCACGTCTTCGGCTACCAGCTCCCCGAGACGCACCACCGGTACCTGCTGGCGACGGGGTTTACCGACTACTGGCGTCGCATCAACATCTACTGGAAGGATTTCATGGTCCGTCTCTTCTTCAACCCAGTGGTGTTCCGGCTCAAGCGGCGGCCCCAGCCGGCGGCTCTGGCCCTGGCGACGCTCGCGGTGTTTCTGGCCACCTGGGCGCTGCATGCCTACCAGTCGTTCTGGCTACGGGGAAGCTGGGGCTTCTCGGCGCCGGACGGACTGTTCTGGGGGGTGCTGGGGGTCCTCGTGCTGATCAACGTCCAGCTTGACGCCCGCCGCGGCCGCACCGGCGGCGCGGCCCAGCGGAGGATCCGTCCGCCCCAAGCGGCCGAGAGATCGTTCGCCCCGCGGCCGCTGGTCGTCCGGACGTTCAAGACCGCGGCCACGTTCACCACAATTGCCCTGCTCTGGTCGCTGTGGTCGAGCCCCACTCTGGGTGCCTGGCTCGGCATGCTCAAGCGAGGGGTCCTCGGGTCCTGACGTGAGTGGGAGTCGGAAGTTGATGTCCAATATCCATTCCACAACGGTCAGAGCGGCGCGGCTCATGTTGCTCGAGAGCGTGGCGTTGCTTACCGTCGCGCTCTTGCCCTGGCCC
>JBMFUH010000891.1:0-3284 GCA_049966735.1 Isosphaeraceae bacterium | reverse complement strand
ACATCTTGCCCCCCACGGAAATTCGGAGAAATTACCCGGCGGATGTGCGGAATGTACGTTCAAGGGGCTCGCTGTTCCGGTTGTTGACGATAGCGCGACCAATCGAGACGTCTTGCAGGAGATGCTCTCCAACTGGAGGATGAAGCTGAAAGGGGCGGCGGGCGGACACGCGGCCCTGGCGGAGATGGAGGTGGCCACCGCTCCAGGTAATCTGTTTCGGCTGGTTCTCCTGGATGGTCACATGCCCGACATGAACGGCATCGAGGTCACGCAGGAAATCCGCAGGCATCCCGACCTGCGCGATATCGTCCTCATGCTCCTTTCGTCGGTGGATCATCCCGGCGACTTGGCCTGTTGCCGCGAGCTGAAGATTCCCGTCTTTCTCCACAAATCCGTCAAGCAGTTGGAATTGCTTGACGGTATCCTGACCGCGCTCTGCCATTCGCCCCACAAGGTGAACACGGCCCGGAGGCCGGCAACGCCGGTTCTGGATTGTGGCAGGAACCTGAACGTGCTACTCACCGAGGACGATGAGATCAACCAGGAGTATGCCCTGGGCTTGCTTCAGAAGCGGGGCCACTCGGTCCATCTCGCCGGCCACGGCGCGGAGGCCGTCGCTGCCTGGGAGACCGGCCACTTCGATATGATCCTGATGGATGTTCGGATGCCCCAGAGGCATGGCTTCGCCGCCACGGCCGCCATTCGCCAGCGAGAGCAAGAGATCGGCACGCACACGCCGATCATTGCCTTGACGGCCCATGCGATGAAAGGAGACCGCCAGCTTTGCCTGGCGGCAGGCATGGATTCCTATGTTCCCAAGGCAGTCCGCGCCGCGGAGCTTTTCCCGGGCCTGGAGATCGTCTTGCAAGCCCAGACCGGACACGCCTCGAGTCTGTGGGCAGCTTCGCCGCTCGGGCTGTCTTCGAGGCGGCGGAGCGACTGGCAGAGCTGGGACAGAGCGGAGAACTCCGGGGCGCGGGGGATGCAAGCGAACTCTTGCTGAGGGAGACAACCCGTCTTCAAGAGGCGCTTGGGGCATTCGCAGTGGGAGAGATCGCGTGAAGGTGTTGATCGCCGAGGATGAGGACGTTTCCCGGCTCAAGCTGGAATCTCTGCTAACCGCCTGGAGCTACGAGGTCGTCGCGGTCGCGGACGGGACTGAGGCGTGGAACGTGCTCCAGCGCGAGGATGCGCCCCGTCTGGCCATCCTCGACTGGATCATGCCGGGAATCGACGGGCCCGAGATTTGCCGGATGGTCCGCAAGACGCAACATACGAGTTATACGTATTTGATCATCCTCACAGCCAAGACGCGCCGAGAGGACGTCATCGTCGGAATGGAGGCCGGCGCCGACGATTATGTGAACAAGCCCTTTGATGCTCAAGAACTGAAGGTACGCCTGCGTGCCGGCCAGAGGATCGTCGAGCTGGAAGAGGCCCTGCGCGTGCAAGCGACCCATGACTCGCTCACCGGGGCCTGGAATCACGGCGCCATCATCGAGATGCTCGCCAGAGAACTTGCCCGGGCCAGGCGCGAGGGAACCGCATTGGGGGTGGTCCTGGCGGACCTGGACCACTTCAAGCTGGTGAACGATCGCTACGGGCACCTGGCGGGCGACGAGGTCTTGCGCACGGTGGCTCAGCGCATGACCCATTCGATTCGCATGCACGATTTTCTGGGCCGTTATGGTGGCGAAGAGTTCCTGCTCCTGTTCCCCCGCTGCGAGCTGGGCGATGCAGTGGGGCTTGCCGAGCGGCTGCGCCGTGGTGTGGCGGCCGAGCCGGTCGCGACGACCGCGGGCAAGATCGGCTGCACGATCAGCCTGGGCGTCACCGCAAGTGACCCGGTAGAACTGGCCACCGGCGAGGCGCTGCTGCACCGCGCCGACCTTGCGCTCTATCAAGCCAAACGGCTGGGTCGGAACCAGGTTGCCGTCTTGCCTTCTCTCGGCTGATCCTCGAGTTGTGCCTGTCGGTCCTGGAATTTGCCGTCGGGATCGGGTTCAATGCGGGTTGAGGCACAGCACACGCAAGGGATCGACGAAGATGTCACGGCAAAGCCTGGTCAACGACCGAGGAGCTGGAATAATGGGTCATTCTCTACATATGTCGCGGCGTCGTTTCTTCTCCACCGGGGCGGCTGGAGCGGCTGCTTGCGCCTTCCCGACGGTGGTTCCCGCGGGGGCGCTGGGCCTGGGCGGCGTCGCGGCCCCCAGCGAACGGATCAGGGTCGGCCTGATCGGCTGCGGCAACCATGGAGTCTACTGGAACTTGCCCCAGATCTTCCGCTGCCCTGACGTCCAGGTCGTGGCCGTGTGCGACGTGGACAAGAACCACCTGGCCGAGGGACAGAAGGTTGTCGACTCGCATTACGGGAAAATCCACGGCAAGGCCTACGTGCCCTGCGCCACGTACGGCGACTTCCGCAAGCTGATCCTGCGCCAGGACGTCGACGTCGTTTCCAACCACACGCCCGACCACTGGCACATCATTCCGGCGATCATGGCCGCGAAGTGCGGCAAGGACGTGATCTGCGAGAAACCCCTCACTCTGTTTCATGCCGAGGGCGTCGCACTCCGCAAGGCCGTGGCCGAGCACAGGCGCATCTTTCAGACCGCTTCCGAGAATCGCTCGATCGACGTCTACATCCGCCTGGCCGAGCTGGTGCGCAGCGGCGTCCTGGGCGAGCTTCAGAAGATCGAGGTTGGCTTGCCCAAGGGGAACAACGATCTCCGCCTCGGTCCCCAGTCGAAGGCCACGTTCAACCTCCTCAAGCCGCAACCGGTGCCTCCCGAACTCGACTACGACACATGGCTGGGCCAGGCGCCCAATCTTCCCTACATTCCGGCCCGGCTGCACGGTTCGTTCCGCTGGAACCTGGCGTTCTCGGGGGGCGTGCTCACAGACTGGGGCGCCCACATGATGGACCTTGCTCAGTGGGGCCACGACACCGAGCACACCGGGCCGGTCACGGTCGCGGGCAAGGGAGACTTTCCGCCTCACGACGCCGTGTTCAACACCACCCCCACCTTCGAGCTGCTATACGAGTACGCCGACGGCGTGCAGATGAGCGTCAAAAGCGACGGCCCGTACATTCGCTTCCGGGGCAGTAGCGGCTGGATCTACTCCCCGGGATGGCGTGGCGCGCTCCAGGCGAGTGACCGGGAAATCCTCCAGACGAAGGTCGATCCCGACAAGGTCAAGATCTACCGTCCCAGCGAGATCATCGCCGCCCGCGATGGCGGTAAGGGGGGCGAACACCGTAACTTCTACGACTGCGTCAG
>JBMFUH010000890.1:0-3287 GCA_049966735.1 Isosphaeraceae bacterium | reverse complement strand
CACCATCCCATTGTGTGTGCCCCAGGCCCTCATCCGCCCCCGCGGGGCACCTTCTCCCCACGGCAGAAGGCAATCGTACCGCGCCCGTATGCAACTCAATGGTAAACCGCTCTAGAGCGGTTTACAGTCGGCTTGCGCACTGATCAAATATCGTAGGGTCCGCTGTGCGGACCAAATGCTCCGGCCGTCTCCCGGCGCGCCGGGACTACGGTGAGCTATCGACCCGAAAAACGCTCTAATCGAGTAGACGAGTTATTCGCCTGGGTTATTCGCTTTCTGCGCCCAGCGCAGCCACTCCTCCGGGTTCGCGTCGCTGGGCATGCGCCAGTCTCCCCGGGGCGAGAGGCTCACGCTGCCGACCTTGGGACCGTCCGGCACGCACGAGCGCTTGTATTGCTGGCTGAAGAACCGGGTGACGAAGGTCCGCAGCGTCCGCTCGAAAAGTTCGCGAGGATAGGGCTGCGTGAACGAGGCAAAGTCGCTGAGGAAGAGGATCTTCTCGGGAGAGTAGCCGCAGCGGATCGCATGAAACAGGATGAAATCGTGCAATTCGTAGGGGCCGAGCATCGCCTCGGTCGATTGCACGATCTCCCCCGCCGCCGACGCCGGCAAAAGTTCCGGCGAGATCGTCGTAGCGGCGATCGACAGCAACGTCTCTCGCACCGCTCCCTCGGGAAACTCGTGCTCCGCCACGTAGCGCACGAGAAACTTGACCAGCGTCTTGGGAATGGAGCAGTTGGGATTATACATGCTCATGTGGTCCGCATTGTACGTACACCACCCCAGAGCCAGCTCCGAGAGGTCGCCGGTGCCAACCACGAAACCCTTGGACATGAGCAGGAAGGTCCGTAGCCGCGCCTGCACGTTTTCAAACGTCAGATCGTCGCAGGCTTCGCCGGGAAGGCGCCGTAAGGCAGCACCTAACGACGCAACGTCCATCTCCCGACAGTCGATGCCCAGGGGAGAGTGGCCAATTTCCTGGAACGCCAAGAGCGCCAGCGGGGCGATGTCGATGGTCTCGGAGGAGACGCCCAGGTGCTGCATCAAGTCCAGGGCGTTGTTCCTGGTCCGCTCGGTGGTACCGAAGCCGGGCATCGTCAAGCCGTGGATTTGCCGGCGGTCGATCCCCAGCAAGTCGCAGGTCTTCACGGTCACAAGCAATGAGAGCGTCGAGTCGAGGCCGCCGGAGACGCCGATATTCAACGGAGTCCCGGGCGGAAGCTGTTCGATCCGCTTGGCCAGCCCCGCGCACTGGATGCCGAAAATCTCGGCGCAGCGGCGGTGCAGTTCGGGCCCCTCGGCGGGAACGAATGGCGTGCCCGGCACGAACCGCTTCAAGCCGGGCATTTCCTGGGCAAGCTCGAAAGGAACCTGGCGAATAGGCCGGGAGAACCGAGGTCCGCGTTCAAAGCTGGTCGAGACCCGTCGATCGGACTGAAGCTTGGCGACGTCGATATCCTGCGTGATCCAGTACGAGTCGCGACGGATCGGTTGACCATCCCCCACCCGGGGCGACTCGGCGGACAACCGCCCATTCTCGGCGATCAGGCAGTGCCCGCCGAAAACCAGGTCGGTGGTTGATTCCGCCGGCCCCGCGCCGGCATAGACGTAGGCGGCGATGCAACGGCCCGACTGGCCGACTACCAGGTCTCCGCGGTACTGGCTCTTGGCGATGGTCTCGTTGCTGGCGGAAGGATTCAGGAGAATCGTCGCGCCGGCCACCGCCTGTACTGAACTGGGTGGAATCGGCCCCCAGAGGTCCTCGCAGATCTCGATTCCCACCAGCACCGGTACGCTCTCGATCGCGGCACACCGAAAGAGCAGGTCGATGCCAAACGGCACGCGGTCCCCCCCAAGGACGATCTCGGCCGGCTCGGTTCCATCAGCGGGTCGAAACCACCGATTTTCATAAAATTCCTTGTAATTGGGTAGGTTCTGCTTGGGCGCGAGCCCCAGGACCTTCCCCTGGGAGACAGCCGCGGCCGTGTTGTACAGGCAGTTGCCCAGGGGAACCGGCAGGCCGACCACCACGAGCTGACGCCGGCCCGTCGTGGCCTGGGCCAGGTGGCCCAGGGCCCGCAGCGCTCCCTCGAAGAGCGCCGACTGGCCAAAGAGATCGGCACAGGTGTAGCCCGTGAGGCAAAGTTCAGGGAAGAGAACGATGTCGCTGTCCGGAAGCTGCTCGAGAACGCGGATGACTTCCCGTACATTGGCTGTCGGATTGGCGATCGTGGTCCGGATCGAGGCAGCGGTCACGCGAACAAAGCCGAAGCGATTCATGAAGACGACTCGAAAGATGGCCGGCGCTGACCGATACCCGAATCAACCGCGAGAGCGCGATCACCCTGGCAATTGACGGCAACCCCGCTTCCGCCCGATTGACCGCTTCTCATCTTCGAGAGTAGAACAGGAGACGCAAGGCTTCAAGGCAATTGCCCAAGAGCCGCGTCAGCTCTTGTCGTCGGCGCCCTGAAGCCCGCGGCGAAGTGACGGGGCGTTCCCTCGCGGAGACACATTCGTTTCCGCGAGGGATTGCTGGTTCGGTAAACGTACGGACTGGCGACGTTCATCCTTCGGATCGGTTCGACCCCGAAATCCCCAGCGCCTGCGCATGAGGCGCCAGGGCGTCGATCACGAGCTGGATGTGCTCGTCGAGGCTCACCCCCAGCCGCTCCGGGCCGCCGTAGACCAGGGCGCGATCCACCTTGGCGGCGAAGCTCTTGTCCTTGAGCTTTTTCTTGACGCTCGACGGTTTCAACGAGGCAATTCCATCGGGACGGACCAGGCAGCAGGCCATCACGAATCCGACCAGCTCGTCGCAGGCCAGAAGCGCCTTGTCCAGCGGCGAGACCGGCTCGACGCCCCATGCGGTGAAATGGCACTTTACCGCATGGGCAATCTCTGGTTCACCCTGTTCCTCAAGCCACGCCACGATCCGCCGCGGGTGCTCATCGGGCCACTGGTCGTAATCGGCGTCGTGGAGCAGCCCGGTGATGGCCCAGCGCAGCTCATCGGCCTGGTCGTAACCGTAGCGATGAGCAGCCTGGCGCATCGCCGCCTCGACCGCTCGGGCGTGATTCCGCAGCGCTTCGCTGGGGGTCCACTCGAGCATCTTGGCGTCGGCTTCTTCGTAGGAGATCGGCATGTATGATTCCTCTCGTCCAGATCAACGCGGCGATTCCATCTCTCCCAGCACCCGGCTTTACCCACGACCCGCCTAGAGCGGTTTTCGAGTCGATCGCTCACCGTAGGGTCCGCTGTGCGGACCGACGGCCAGAGCAATTGGT
>JBMFUH010000889.1:1077-3290 GCA_049966735.1 Isosphaeraceae bacterium | reverse complement strand
GTCTCGCGGCGGGCGCCGTTCCTCGTGCACGACAAGCTCGACTTGATCGCAAAGTCGGGCGAGTTGAAGGGCCGCGCGGAGGTGCTGGACCTGGAAGATGGAAAGTACGCCCTGATCTGGATCGACCGCCGGTTCGCGCGGCTCCTGCCGCCGGGCCAGTACGCCTACTGGACCGGCCACCGCGACGTGCGCGTCGAGATCGTGGAAGCGCGGCGGGCTCGGTTCGAGCACGATGAGCTCAAGGGGGCCTGCGGGGTCAGACCGAGTAAGAATTGACTGCGGATGGCCTGTCGGCCAGCGGGCTCCGCGGGGCCAGGCTCCGCGGGGTCAGGCCCTTTTTCCGGTTTGCGTTCAGGTCAGCGCGAGGTAAGATTGTTTCATGGCCAGACCTCCTCGGATTGAGTTTCCAGGCGCGATCAGGCAGTTCCGGGGACACCATACCTAATTCATAGCCACGGGGTCGGGAATTGCGTATGGTGTCACCGGAACTTGTCGGCTCAGTCTCTGCACATCGCGGCGGAATACCAGGGCTACCGTTAACGAGGCAGCGGGTTCGGATCGTCCAAGAGGGATCAGCCATGGTGCTGGCCTTGGACGCACATGAGGGAGGTCGGTAAGGATTCTGGTAAAAAACAAAACAGCGAGCTACCTATGTTCTATTTGTGACAAAAGTCCGATGATATAATCACGTCATTAAATGAGTGTTGCAAGTGCTTCCAGAATAGTGGGGTAGCCGCTCGGTCAGGGGACGCTTCTTCTCGTCCCAATACTCCGGTGTGACAGGAAGAGGCTGGCCGGAGTCCAGCCCTTCCGCATACTCGAACTAAGGATGCGTGGTTGGATCATCGACTGTCAGTGCCTCGGCCGTGGCAGCGGCGTTAAGTTCCTGGTCGGCTGAGATGAATGTCACGCGGCTCAAGCCAGCGGTTGAGCGTGCATGGTGCAGCTCGATGGTCGCCGCCAGTTGCACGGCATCATAGGCACGCAGACCGTGGGCTTCCGCCAGCCGTTCGGCGTCCGTCAGCAAGGCGGGAGTGATTTCCAGGATGTTGTACTGGTGGGCGGCATCATGGCGGAACTGAGCGACAAGAGCAGTAGCGGCGGACGTAGGCAGGGAACCGCCGCGGCCTCTGCGGGTGACAGCGGCAATCACCTCGACCTTGCAAACCCGCGTCAGGAAAATCTCATGAGCGGCAGCCGGATCGGCCAGACTGTGAATCCATCCGCTTCCGGTCTCGTTGAGGTAACGCTTAACGATCCCGCTGGCATCAAAGATAAAAGCGGCCATATCAGCGCCGCTCGCGGATGATGGTTTCCGAGAGGGGTTCCCCCTCGAGGGTAATCGGCTGGAAAGCCGGTCTGGAGCCGGGATCGGAAGGGGTAGGCAAGCTGGACATCAGGCCGGAATTCAGCAACCGTCGCTTGAACTCCTCTTCGGTCATCGGCATGACGGGAGGTGTCGGCGACAGAGCACCCGAAACGGCAGTGACCCGCAACTCGTGGATAAGGCGTTCAACCAACTCGAGCTTGTCTTGAGGGGATAGATCAATTAGCGAGCGTTCAATTGTTTCCCATTGGTGATGTGTCATGATTATTGATCCTTATCCTGGTGCATTCCCGCAACACCAGCAGGATAGCATGTCGCGCCGACCTTGCCAAGTCGCACGCCATCACACACGCATGCACTCGCCTCTTTCTTCGTCCTCGGATAGGGGTAAATAGCAGCCTTTATTTCCTGTTTCTGCGCCTATCCAGAGTATCGCTTCACGAACGTCACCAAGAATAAGCCTGAAGCATAAAGGAGCCAGTCACTTTTCCTACTGCTCGGTGCGGAGCATGCTGGGTGGGAAAGGTGGGTAGCCCCTTCCAGTTTTGTGGTCCGAAACAAAAATAGATACGGGACAAAAGGCCGCCCCCGAAAACGTGTGCCAAGCTCAGGTTCGCATCAGCCTAGCCTCAGCCTACCGAACGGACAGCAGGACACTTTCCAGGCACACTTTCTCATACCGCGTAGGCTGGGTCTGGACCCAGCCTCCACACGCCCCAGCCTTCCCAAGGGTCTTGGGTGACGAGCGATGGATCGCACACGCGTTCCTTCTCCGGAGATGTGGCTTGTGGTCTCGCGTAGGCTGGGTCTGGACCCAGCCTACACAGGCCCCAGCCTACCGAACGGACAGCAGGACACTTTCCAGGCACACTTTCTCATACCGCGT
>JBMFUH010000889.1:0-977 GCA_049966735.1 Isosphaeraceae bacterium | reverse complement strand
AGGCTGGGTCTAGGCTGATGCAAAGTTGGTCTTGACAGCGTTTTCTGGGGTCTGCCGAGTGTTCTGGTCTTGTAACGGGGCAACCGGGTGAGGACCCGTCGTCAGCCTGGGGCCCTCATCCGGCCTTCGGCCACCTTCTCCCAACGGCAGCGATTTTTTAGGGCCCATTGATTTACAGGGTGGCTGATGCACGGGTCCGGGACGGCCGCTTGATCAGTCCAATCCGGATCCGGGCCGATCTTCCGCGCCGGAGATCCGCCCGCGACCGGCTCCGTTAATCGGTCGCAGCCCCGGGCCTTCGTGCCACGAAGCCGGGCTCGGGCCCCACTTCCTGGTTCACGCGGTCCAAGGTATCAGCCGGCGCTAGCGAACTGTTGCCAGGCCAACTCATCGTCCTCTCAGTGCCCCACCGCATCAGTCAAATCAATCAACCTGCGATCCCCCACGCAACGTCCTCTTCCCCTGACCGACACCTTGTAAAATAAAATATGGCGTATTTTTCCGGGGTCATTTCACGATCTTCTGGATATTTCACCGCTTGGCCGGCCATAATTCCGCCATATTTTATTTGACATCCACCAATCGCTCGAGTATTCTCGGTCGCGATGTGCTCGACGCAGTGCCGTGCCCAACCCCAGGCCAGGAGCGGAGCATGAGACTTGATCTCCCCGAACGCCGCATCATTGGGCCCGCAGGCGAGCTGATCATCCCCTCCAGCGACGAGATCACTCCCCGCTTGATGATGCTCATCGAAGGCGAATGTGAAGGACTCGGCGCCGCCGAGGCCGCACTCAAGCACGGCGTCACCAGACAACGTTATTATCAATTGCTCAAACTATTCGGAGAGAAGGGCGCTTTGGCTCTCCAACCCCAAAAGCGCGGCCCTAAATCCAACTACGTCCGCACCGACGAGGTCGAGCGACAGGTCATCCGCCACCGCTTCCTCGACCCCGACGCCACGGTCGACATCATCGCCC
>JBMFUH010000888.1:0-3291 GCA_049966735.1 Isosphaeraceae bacterium | reverse complement strand
GGCTTCGTCTTCCAGCAGTACAACCTCTTTCCCTCGCTCACGGCGATCGAGAACGTCGTCTACGCGTTGAACCTGCGGGGCTGGCACAACGGCCGGGCCAGGCGCGAGGCCGAGCGGGTGCTCGAGGCCGTGGGGCTGTCTCATCGCCGGAACTTCCGCCCGCGCAAGCTTTCGGGGGGCCAGAAGCAGCGGGTGGCGATCGCCCGGGCACTGGCCGGCAACGCCCCCTTGATCCTGGCCGACGAGCCCACCGGCAATCTCGATTCCGAAGCGAGCTCGCAGGTTCTGATGCTCTTTCGCGGCCTGGCCAAGAACGAAAACCGGGCACTCGTGGTGGTGACGCATGACCCGGGCGTCCGCTCCATCGCCGACCGCGTCCTGGCGATCCGCGACGGCTCACTCATCAACCTGGAGCCTTGATTCATGTCGGCTTCGATGTTCATTGGCCGCATCCTTCTGCCTGGAATTGGCCTGGTCGTGGCCGGAGTGCTGGGATGGCAAGCCCTGCACGGCGGGATGGAGACGAAGCTCCCCCTGATGCTGGCGTCCCTCACCGGTTCGACCAGTCCCGGGCAGGTGGTGGGTCCTGATGGCGCGAATCCGGGAACCGGCCGCAAACCCGACGCCCCGCCCTTGATCCTGGCCGAGGGGCACGTCGTCGCCTGTCCGGATGCCGAGGTGGTCGTGGGAGCGGAGATGGCCGGCACGGTCACGAAGGTGTCGGTGCAGGAGAAGTCGGTCGTGCACCAGGGAGACCTGCTGATCTCGTTTCGCGGCGACGAGATTCGAGCCTCGGCGCAGGAGGCCGTGGCCCGCGTGAACGAGGCCGACGCGGAGCTGAACCTGATCGAGCAGGAGAAGCTTCATCTCAACCGCCTGGCCGAGAAGCCGCCGGGCCCCGACGAGGCCGGTGACAAGCTGAAGGCCCGCTGGAACGCCGCCAGTGCCCGTCGCGCCGCGGCGGTCGCCGTCTACAAACGCATCGAGGCCGAATTCGCCCGCACCCACCTCCGATCGCCCATCGACGGCGTGGTCATCTCGCGCGCCGTGAACCCCGGCGAGACCGTGAACCTGGGCGCGCCCTTGCTCCGGATCGTCGACCTGAAGCGCCTGCGCGTCGAGGCCGAGATCGACGAGTACGACATCCCCCGCTGCGCCGTCGGCGCAGGCGCGACCATCACCGCTCCTGGCCACTCCGGCCAATCGTGGCCAGGAACGATCGAGGAGATCGCCGACGCCCTCATCCCCCGCCGCATCCGTCCCGAAGACCCCGGTCGCCCCACCGACACCCGCGTGCTGCCGGTGCGGATTAGTCTGGGGCAATCCACGCCGCTGAAGCTGGGGCAGCGAGTTGAGGTGAAAATCGCGGAAGTTGTGAAAGCAGAGGATGCCCAGCCCGTCGCGCAGATCTCGAGCAGCAGCAAGGTTGTTCCAGAACGCAAGTGAAAGGAGTGTGAGCGGCGATGAGAGCTCGTTCGCACTTCCGCTGGTTATCCTTCCCCGGCCTGGACTAGAATAGGCGTTATTAGCCGGAGACCAGTTTTACCGTGACAACCCCATTACCCGTTTCGGAACTCAACCGCGAGCTTGCCCGTAGGATCAACGAGGAGGCACGGGGCGATCCCCGGTCCCCGTTCGCCGGGAAGTTCATCGGTATCGTGAGCGGTCAGGTCGCGGCTGTCGGTGACGACCTGGATGAACTGGTTCAGCGCCTCCGCCAGGTCGAAGCCGACCCACGCCAAACCCTCTGTCTGGAAGTGGGCCTGGACTACGACCGGGTTCAGGACATCTGGGACCTGCGGTGATGCCCCGAGCCCAGTGGCCGCTGCTCCACCATCGGCCGGTCGTTGAAGTGGTCCTGGCCCTGAGGCCGGGCGCTCAGCCGCTCGTCCGTCAACTGATCGCCGATACTGGAGCCGGAACAGCGCAGGCCGGCTTTGAACTCGTCCTGCAAGAGGATGACTGCTTGTTGTGCGGGGGCATTCCATCGCACCCGGTCTCCCTCGGTGGCGCCTACACCGGGTCTTGCCCCGTCTACGTGCTTCGGGCCCAGATCCCGGCCCTGAGTTTCGACCACCATCTCCGCGCCGCCGCCGTGCCAGCGTGCCCGGCCGGGTACGGCGGCATCGCCTGTTTTCGCTTCCTCAACCGTTTCACCTACGGGAACTTGGGTGACCCGAGCGTATTCACCCTGGAAACCTGAGTGAGCAGCGGGATTTCCGCCAGTAGCAAATCCGTTCCAGAACGCAAGTGAAAGGAGTCTGAGCGATGTGGATACGACTGCGACTTCCCCAGGCCATCCGTGCCAGCATCCCTTGCTCGTTGCTCCTGGGACTTTTGCTCTGCTGCCTTGATTCGGCTGCACGGGCTCAGTCGATCGAGTCGAACACAGCCACGCATCCCGGCGGCGGCCTGCTCGGGGAGAACCCCTTCAAGGCGCCTCCCAGGACGGAAGCCGAGAAGAAACGCGACGAGGACGACTGGACGATCAAGATCTCGAATGCGCCGAAGTATGCCGATGCAGGATGGAGTTACATCTATTACCACACCAAAGATCCGAAACGATTCCAGAAGGCATGGGGCTATTTCGAGCAATCGATCTCCTGCGACTCGCGGTACATAGATGCCTATCGTGGGCGTGGCCTTGCGAAGATGCTTCTGGAGCAGCTCCCAGAGGCTCTTGAGGACTTCGATTTCGTGCTGTCGAAGGAGCCAGGTCGCGAACGGACCCGCTCCATGCGCGCCTACGTCCGCGCGGCACTCGCTCAATACGGCGACGAGGTCGCGCTGCGGGCCGCCGAGCAAGACCTGGACCAAGCAGGAGTCACCGAGCGCAAGAACCCGTTCTCCCGTGCCGCCCAGGGAATGATCGCGGCGACGCGAGGAGATTGCTCCGGGGCGGTGGCTCACCTCTCCTGGGCGATCGAACATGGTTTCGATACGTGGACGTGTCGCGGAACGCGCGCGAACGCGTACATGCATCTCCGAGACTATCCTCGCGCCATCGCCGACATCGAGCACGAGATCAAGAAACATCCCTCGTGGCGTGGACCTCACAGATCGTTGGGGGCCTGTCACGCCGAGATGGGCAAGCCCGAGTTGGCGCTGGCGGACTATGCGAACGAGCTCAAGCTCGATCCCAAGAACCTGGGGGTTCTCTTCGAACGCTTCAGCGTCGCGATCGAGAGCGGTAAGCCTGAGGCGTCCCTGGAAGATCTGGGTCGCCTGATTGCCCGTCACCCCAATCATCCCTATGCGCTCGCCTCTCGAGGCCTGGTCCGATGGCTCACG
>JBMFUH010000887.1:0-3293 GCA_049966735.1 Isosphaeraceae bacterium | reverse complement strand
TCCGTCCCCAACGCGGTCGACGGCGCAGGGGAGGCGGTCGCGGGGTCATCCACGTCAACCCTGGGTTGGGTTCCGGGTTCAGCATCGGTGGCGGGGACGTCGGCAACCCTGGGCTGGGCTCCGGGTTCAGCGTCGGTGGGAGGAACGTCATTGATCGCGGTTTCGTCGCGTCGTTCCGTCTGATCCAGGACGGTGCGGATCAGTTCCCCATGTCCCGCGAAGCGGTGCTCATAGTCGGCGGCCTCGGGAGCGTCTCCGGCGAGTCTTCGCAGCTCGACTTCGCGCCCGAGCAGTTCATGGAGAAGTGCCGAGCGGTAGTCGAAGTCGGCAAGACTCAGATAGTCTTCAATCCGTGGTTGCTGTCCCGCGTTCCAGGCAGCCTCGAACGTCTCGCGGATCTGGTTGATCTGTTCGAGCACATGCAGGGGAAGTGCTTGGGATGGCATCAGACGGACTTCCGCGTGGATCGAGCATCGGAATCGCGGCTTGCGCCGCGCCTTGAACCGGACCATGCCCTCTCCGCTCATTGAACTTCGCCGGACGCCCGGATGCAACGATCTGGTCGACAAGCTCTCCTTCGTGATCGGTGACATGTCAGCGAAATGGGATGTGTGTTCAGCGGCGCTTCGCCTGGGCCTCGACCGCCTTGATCAGCCGGTCCAGCTTGTCCTCGACACGTTTCAGCCGTGATTCGATGATTCCCTCGCGAGCGTCGATCTTGAGAAACCCGTCGTCAATCTCGTACCAGAGCTTGACGCTCTTGAGCGTCTTCTCCAGCGTCTCCGCCAGGATTCGCTTTCCCGGGTCGACATTGACCTGGGATTGAAGAGTCATCCCAACGTATTTCAGCCCGTCGGGATTCACGTAGATCGGAATCCCGTGGAAGCTCTCCGGCGAATTCGCGTCCGAGTCGATCGTGACCTTCCTGATGGCCTTCAAGAATTGCTCGAGGGACGAATCATTGGGAAGTCCCAGATCGTATTGCCGGGTCAGCAACTCTCGAACGTGGACGGTGAGCCTGGCGCGCCATGCCGGGTCGTTCCAGGCGACTTTCTTGGCCTCTGCCCGGGATGCGGCTCTGCCCGGCCCGCCCGGTCCCGTGACAGGCGCTTGCCCCTGCTGGCCGAGAACGACCGATCCAACCACGCACGTGGCAACCAGAGCAGGGATCGTCGCCAGCTTGACGCTGTTCCAGAACATGGTGGTGATGACTCCTTGAGCGAGAGCAGGGATCGTCGGCGAGCCAATCCCGACGACTGACGTGCAAACCGTATGCCATTTCAGAACAAGTTGAACCGTCTTTTCGATGATCAGCAGTGGGACCTTTCGCGGAAGCCGCCAGCCCAAGGCGCTGGATGCGAAGCATGTCTCCAGCGAGAATCCCCGAGCGCGCTGCCGGGCTTCGAGTGCCACGCGGAGGGCAACGCCGTGCAGCCAGGGACCGACGGATTGCCTGCGGCGGATCGACGAGGCTTTCCGGACCAGCACGAGGAATGTGGCCCTTCCCCAGCCCCAGGGATCTGGTCCGCACAGCGGACCCTACAATACTCATTAGAGCGGTTTTCGTGCCGGTGACTCCCCGTAGGGTCCGCTGTGCGGACCGATGCCCCAGGGATCTCCTGTTCCGCTGACACGCGAAAGGGTGTTCCTCTTCCCCAGCCCCAGGGATCTGGTCCGCACAGCGGACCCCACAATACTCATTAGAGCGGTTTTCGTGCCAATGACTCCCCGTAGGGTCCGCTGTGCGGACCCTACAATACCACGAGCGCTGACGATCCGCGTGCGGTCCGGGGGATGTCGCCCGCGCCGAAAGTGAGACAACCTCGGCCCGGGGGCGGCTACCGGCCTGATCTCGCCGTTGCGTCTGACCAGCCTTGGCGTTAGGATCGCTGGTCGAGACCCAGGGAGGGGCGGTTTCCGCGAGGGACCGTTCGCTGCCGGTCCAGGGCAAGGCGGCCTGGTTGAACGGCCACTCCGGGGTCGGCCGGGAGTACAGAGATGGCCGAGAACGTGTTTCAATATCGTCCCACGTGTTCGGACCCGGGTTGCACCGAGCCTGCCGTGTACAAAGTGGGCGCTGTCTGGAGCGACGGCACGAGCAGGGAGCTGAAGAATTACGGCCTGGCGTGCGAGGCTCACCGCCATTCCCAGCTCGAGCGAGCCCAGAAGCGCCGCGACGGTCTGCGTCTGGCCGACGGGGAGAGCGTCGGGCCGGTCGCCTTGTACGTGCTCGATCCCGGCCGACGTGATCGAGACCTGAAGCAGGCGGAAACGGCGTCGTCATAGTGCTCGATCGGCGCTGGTCGCGGAATCCCAGGCAAGGAACGCGTGCGCTATGGCATGGGACGGAACCCAGCAAGAACAGTCTTTGTCGAACCCTCTCCCGCCGGGAGAGGATGGCCGAAGGCCGGGTGAGGGCCGACCAGGGCTTGCGGTCGTTTCCCCTCATCCGTCCCGGCGCGTCGGGACGCCTTCTCCCCGTGGAAGGAAGAGTTCGCCTCGGCGAACGAGTTTGCCGGCGCGGCTGATGGCTGGCGCCATCCTCGTATTGAGTTGCTTCAGCTTTTCATGCCCCGCCGAGGAGCCCGCCGCGCGAATCGAGCAACTCCTCGATCGGTTCGAGTTGCCGGCGTCGTGGCGGGCGCGGTTCTGGAAGAGCCCTGACGCCCAGGCGCTCAGGAAGAAATGTCTGGGCGAGGTGATGGACCTGGTCCCGGTCCAGTCGGGGCTGCGGTTTTGCCGCTGTCCCGAGTGTGGCGCGGAGGAGTGGGAAGAGCCTCTCGCCTGGTCCGTCCAGGATCCCCAGGTCTTGAAATGTCGCAAGTGCGGGGTCAAGGTCCCCAACGACAAGTACCCAGCCAAGGTGAACAAGGAGGTTCCCGAAGAGAAGGTCGAGGTTCGGAAAGGAGTCTTCCACCACTATCCTTATCATGTCGTCGAGCCGGACAAGGCCCGCTATCCCGACGAGCGGCTCTATCTCCAGGCCAGACGCGATTACGAGGCCCGCAAGTACATGGCCCGCGCGGCACTCTATGCCGCCGCCGAGCACCACGCCAGGGCACGCTCCACGGCTGACGCCAGCTACGGCGAGCTGGCCTGCGTCATTCTCTTGCGCTTCGCGCGGGTTTATCCCAGCTATGCCACGCACTGCGATCAGCCGGGGCGGACCAAGGTTCTGGAACCGGCGCGGCTTCACCCTCCCTATCGCCGAGGCTACCTGACGGCCAAATGGGAATGGAGCGGCAGCCTCGAGGTCCCACTCAACCTGGTGATGGCCCGCGCCCTGCTCCGGA
>JBMFUH010000886.1:0-3298 GCA_049966735.1 Isosphaeraceae bacterium | reverse complement strand
ACCCAGGACGCGCACCAGGTCGTCGATTCGCGCCTCTATTCCAAGAGCCGGGGATCGTTCATCTATGCCAAGGACGTCGTTCCCGAGTACTACTGGTACAACGGAACCGCCGATCGCCAGTTGCTCGGCGACAAGATCGACCCCACCAAGGCAACGCGCATCAACTATCCTCGCGGCAGTGCTGCCGATCCTCGGGCCCGCATCTGGCCCTTCAAGGTTCATCGTGGCAAGCAGCCTTACGACACGGTGAACAAGCATCTGCTCACACCCCGGACCTCATCGCACGGCGGTTACTGGAGCACCTTCAACTGGGACCAAGCATTCCGGTTGGGTGCGGCGGATACCGGCATCGCCTACAGCGGAAAGTATGACTTCGCCGCCACGGAGATGTACTGGCCTCTCTCGCACATGGTCGCCACCAAGGACAAGGCGCTCAAGTGCGTGGACTGCCATCAAGAGGGAGGCCGGATGAACTGGAAGGCGCTGGGCTATGACGGCGACCCTGCGTTTCGAGGAAGCCGGGCACTGATGCTTTTCTCCACCAATCAGAAGGAGCGCCAGCCATGACCACATCGCTGCTCTTGACGATCTGGCTGGCAAGTCTGGGAGCCTTCGGTGAACCAGCCACGCCTGTTGTTGACACCCATCCGCCGATGCATCCACGGATCAAGCTACTCGACAAGGACGGTCGCTCAGTCCTTGAGTCGAAAGGCCCAGTCTCCACATTACGAACCTGCGGCAACTGTCACGATACCCGGTTTATCACCGAGCACAGCTATCATGCGGCCATGGGATCTGATCATTTGTTCAAACCCGGCCATGCGCCCAGCGGTCGACCCTGGGACACCAGCCCAGGTCTCTTCGGCCGCTGGGACGCACTTAGCAATGGCCCTACCGGGTCAAACCTTGTTCTCGAAGAATGGGCCCGCTGGGCCTCGGGACGGCATGTAGGCGGAGGTCCCGCTCAGCCGATTGGCGTCGAGATGGATTGCTTTCTCTGCCACATGCCGTCGCCCGATCACACGGCCCGGCAGAAGGAACTAGGGGCTGGTCGATTTCAGTGGGCGGCAACCGCCTCGCTCTCTTCCACGGGCATCGTCAAGCAAACCGCTGCCGGCTGGCAATGGGACCCCAAGGGGTTTAACGAGCAGGGAGAATGCAACGACGCCTTTCCCCGGCCCCGGGCGACCACGAGCGAGAATTGTGGTCTCTGTCACGGCGCAGTCCACACCGATTCCTCGCCTTTCGTGCTTAAACCCGGTCCCGAGAACGCTAGTGCAGTGGCCAAGGGACAGGTCTTCTCGGCCCAGTTGCTCAAGAATTCCGGTTTGAATCTGGAGGGCAAGGAGACGCTGGCTCGTCCCTTTGACATTCATGCGGATCGACTCTTGAAGTGTGGCGACTGCCACAGCACGATCAACAACCCCACCCAGTTTTCCGGCATAGCACGCAATGCGCTCACGCATCTGGCCTTCGAACCCAGGCGACTGACTCCTAGCGAGTATCTCGCCCGGCCCAACCATCACCTGGCCAAGGGCCACACCCCTCAGGGAACCGTCGCCCGTGAGCTGGATGGGACCATGAGGCGCTGCGAATATTGCCACGACGCCGAGTCTGGCCATGAATGGCTGCCGTACACCCGCCGGCATCTCCAGGCTATCAACTGCGAAAGTTGCCACATTCCCCGGGTCTTTGCTCCCGCCCGTGAACAGACGGACTGGACGGTGATCGGCCTGGAGGGAAATGCGGCTACAGCCTATCGAGGATCAACCGACGACCCGTCCAAGCCGTCTACACTCTTGCATGGTTTTCAACCGGTCCTTCTGCCGCGCCAGGAGCTAGGCGGCTCGCTCAAGCTCACCCCGCATAACCTGATCTCAACCTGGTTCTGGGTCGCAGGAGACCCGCCGGTTCCTGTCACGGTCAAACAGCTCCGGCAGGTGTTCCTCCAAGGCAATGATTTCCAACCGGAGGTGAAAACGCTGCTTGATGCTGATCATGATGGCAAGGTGAGCTCTGGCGAGCTTCGGCTTGATACAACAGCCAAGGTTGAGGCGATTCGCAGTCGTCTGGAACGCCTGGGATTGAAGCAAGCCCGGATTCAGGCCGAGATCCAGCCCTACAGCCTGCATCATGGAGTCGCCACCGGCACTTATGCGGTGCGCGAGTGCGCCGAGTGTCACAGTCGGGAATCACGCGTCAACGCATCAATCGAGCTTGCCCGATATGTACCCGGCGGGATTCTACCGACTCTTGTCGCCGACGCAAATACCCGCTGCGACGGTCAGATGACGATCGATACCTCCGGACGACTCCTCTATCAGCCGGCAACAGCCCCAGTTCCGCTGCACGTGATCGGTCTTAACCGCTGGAAGGTTGGGGACCTCATCGGTGCGGTGGCTGTCACCGTGGTGCTCCTGGGCGTGTTTGTACACGGAGGATTGCGGGTTCGGTCAGCCAGAAAGGGGTGATGAGCCATGCATCGTGTGTATCTTTACTCGATCTACGAACGAATCTGGCACTGGCTTCAAGCCATTGCGATGATTGGTCTGCTTGTAACTGGTATTGAGCTGCACTGGCCTGACGTGTTGCGGATCTTCGGCTTCTCCCGCTCGGTGACTGTTCATGAGGTGCTGGGCTTTGTCGTCCTGGTCAACGCATTCCTGGCCCTCTTCTACCATCTCACGACCGGCGAGATACGTCAGTACCTGCCCGAGCCGCGAGACTTCTTCACACTGGCTGTCAAGCAGGCGCGCTATTACCTGCAGGGGATTTTCCGGGGCGATCCGCACCCGATCCAGCGCGGTCCCCACCGCAAGCTCAATCCTTTACAAGAGGTTACCTACCTGGCGATCCTCAACGTTCTTTTACCGTTGCAAGTATTTAGTGGTGTATTGCTCTGGGGAGCCCAGCAGTGGCCGGAGATGGTCTTGGCCATCGGTGGCCTACCAATGTTGGCCAGGATTCATACACTGGGCGCCTGGCTGTTCACCGCGTTCTTGATTGCTCACGTTTACCTGACAACCACCGGCTCGACGCCCTTGGCGCTCATCCGCGCCATGATCGTCGGCTGGGATCAGATCGAGGAAGACCATGTCCTGGCAGAGAACAATCCCAGGTCCCACTCCGACCCGACTGAGGGCAATGGACATATCAAAAGCGATCATGTTCTGGCGAAGAGCCAATCCAATTGACAGGACCATTGACACCGAGAGGTACTGGAACCCGTACCTCGTGGGTGCTCTGCTTGGCGTCTTGCTCTTTCTCGTGAACTTCGTCACTGGCCACGGCCTAGGTG
>JBMFUH010000885.1:0-3302 GCA_049966735.1 Isosphaeraceae bacterium | reverse complement strand
CGATTCGGTCACGTCTTCCGAGCGCGCGGTGGGCACGGAAACGGTGGCGCTCGTGTTGACGGGAACCGTCAACTCCAGATGAAGCTTACCTGCCGCGCGCCGCCAGTTGCACTGAATCTTGCCGTGAATGGACCGATACGAGCACTTCACCCAGGTGAGATCGCCGACGACGGCGGGCTTGATGAGGATGTGCTGGAACGCGGGAACGGCCGGATCGAGCCGGATGCCTCCGAGGGCCTGGTAGAGCCAGGCGTCGATACACCCGAGGGCGGGATGATTACGCGAGCCGCCGCCGTCCCAGGCTTCCCAGACCGTCGTCGCGCCGCTCTTGAGCATGTGTCCCCAGCCGGGGAAGTCTTCCCGGGTGAGCATCGCGTAGGCGACGTCGTTGTGGCCTGATTCCATGAGCGTCTGGAACACGTAGAGCGTCCCCACGATGCCGCTGCTGATGTGTCCCCCGCGCGTTTTCTGGATGTTCCCCAGCAAACGCTCGAGCACCAGTGGCCGCTTCTCCGGCGGGGTCATGCCGAAGGCGAGGGGCAAGGCCTGGGCGGTCTGGCTGTCCTTGGCGTAGAGCCCGTTCGCCGCATCGAAGTAGTGCCGGTGAAAGCTCGCGGAGATGTCGTCAGCCAGGCGGGTGAACTGTCGGGCATCCTCATCTTTGTCGAGCAACTTGGCGATCCCGGCGATGAGCTTGGCGTAGTAGCAGTACGCGGCCGTGCCCGCGAGCTGAGGAGACGTCCGCCGCGACGGGCCGCCTGATCCCACCTCCAGCCAGTCCCCCTCGTGTCCCCAGGCAATATGGTCCGGCGCGTGCTTCGCGACGTAGCCCAGATACCTCGTCATTGCCGGGTAGGCTTCCTCCAGGACGCGTCGGTCGCCGTAGTAGCGATAAAGCTGCCAGGGGGTGCGAACGATGGCGCCGCCCCACCAGGGATCGGAAAGCACCGACGGTGAACCGTCGGCCTCCGACTTCCCCCAGCCGGGGCTCGGGGCAATGCACGAGGCATGACCGTTCTCGTCCTGGGCGTCGAGAATGTCGCGGAGCCACTTCGTGTAAAACGTGGCCATCTGAAAATTGTGAATGGCCTCTTCCATGCTCACGCAGCCGTCCTCCATCCAGCCGATCTTCTCGCGCTGGGGACAGTCGGTGGGAATGCCGTGCAGGTTGTTGAGCTGCGTCCGGCGGATCATGGCGTGGATGCGATTGACCAGGGAATTCGAGCAGGAGAATTCGCCGGCCGGCTCGGGGTCGGTATGGACCCATCGTCCGGTCAGGCTGGCGAGCGTTGGTTTCGCCGAGAGACCCGTGACCTGCACATAACGAAAACCGTGATAAGTGAACCTTGGTTCGAAGCCTTCCTCTCCTTCTCCCTTGAGCACGAACTCCTCGGTCTGGAAGCGTCCGCCCGTGAGCTGGGAGTTCTGAGCCACGTTCACGGTGCCGTCCTTGTTGAGGAGTTCATTGAACTGGAGGGTGATCTTCTGTCCGCGATTGCCGCGCGTGGCCAACCGGGCCCAGCCAGCGATGTTCACGCCCAGGTCGAAGACATAGACGCCTGGTTTGGGCTGGTGGAGCGCGACGGGATGGATCGACTCGACGACGCGGATCGGCGGATGGAACTGCGCCATCAGGAAACCCGTCGCTGGGGGGGCCACCTTGGCCGCGGGCCAGGCGGAATCATCATATCCGGGCTGGTCCCACCCAGGCTTGGCCCGCCTGGCGTCGTATGTCTCGCCGCCGCGAATGCTGTTGAACACGATCGGCCCGGTGGCTTGCTTCCAGGTGTTGTCGGAGGCGATGGTCTCGCGGGTACCGTCGCCGTATTCGACCTCGAGTTGCAGGAGCAGCCTGGGCGGAGCAATCCAGGGCGCTCGGTAAAACCCCCAGACGTCCAACGCGGGCGAATTGTACCAGCCGCCGCCCAGGATCACGCCAATCGCGCCGCGGCCAGATTTCATGAAGTTCGTGACATCATACGTCACGTAGAGCACGCGCTTGGTGTAATCGGTGAACCCCGGGTCGAGCACGTGATCGCCCACCTTCTTGCCGCTTATGAAAAGCTCGTAGTAGCCCAGACCGCAGACGTAGGCCGTGGCCCGCACCGGCTGTTTCGGCAAGTTGACTTGCTTCCGCAGCAGGACCGCGGCGTAGGGCGGATTGTCCGTTTCCGTTGCTCCCTGGCCTTCGCGCTCGGCTTTGGTACGTTCGGGGAGGTAAGACGCGCCTCGGCGCACGGGGACCGGCCGCTCGCCGTCGGTCAGGCGGTTCTTGCTCCAGCCGTAGAGTTCGACACTGTCCCGCGCGCGCGCCGAGGCCCGCAAGGCGACATTGGCGCCGCCGGAGCTCACCTCCAGTTCGGCGAGAGCGAAGCAGTAAGGGGCAGGCCCGTACTCGCGTTTCCAGAGCCTGTTCGCGGTCACCCGCACGTAACGGCCCCGGACGCCCTTCGCGGTGAACGTTCGGAATTCATCGCCGGGGCTGGGGTAGTCCTCGTGAGTCTGGTCCGCGATGAGCCGGCGCTCGTGGAAATCCGGGTCATTGGACGCGTCGATGCGGAAGCGGATCGGAAAGCCAAAGCCTTTGACATGCTCGAAACCCGCGGGGGTTGTGGGATAGAGCGTCACTGCGTCGATGACGCGCTCGCTGCCCAGATCAACCTGCACCCATCTCGTGTCATCAACCCGTTCGGCCTCGCGCGCGTGGTATCCCGGTATCCTCGGCAGCGGAGGGGCCTCAAGTCGATTGGTCGCGGCAATCCACTGCGCCTGCCAATCGCGCGGTTCGAGCAGTCCCATCGACCAGAGCGCCGGGGCACTCCACGGGGAGGGGTGCCCGCTCTGGTCCCAGACTCGAACCTTCCAGTAGCACCCTGTTCTCGACATCAGCGGCTTGCCGGCGTACGCGATCTGGATCTGACGTTCTGACTTGACCCTGCCGCTGTCCCAGAGGTCGCCCTGATCCTGGGCGAGTTTTTCCGGAGTGGTGGCGACCAGCACGCGCCAGGCCGATTGCCTGATTCCTCTGGCATTGGGCGCGGCTGCCAGCGTCCAGGACAGCCGCGGCCGTTGCACGTCGATGCCCAGGGGATTCTCGCGATATTCGCACCGCAAGCCCGTTGGCCGGATTTCCTCGGCAAGAGCCGACGCGAGGCACGATTTCAGGACTGCGGCCATCAGTAGCGCCGCCAGGCTACCCATTCGAAGAATATTGAACATGGCATCACTCAATTGGTTTCAAGTCGCTTGCGTGATCCCGCCGGGCCTCTTGACTCGCCGCGAACCATCGCGGGGCTGCCCGG
>JBMFUH010000884.1:0-3303 GCA_049966735.1 Isosphaeraceae bacterium | reverse complement strand
CCTCGGTCCGCAACCCGGTGGCGTACCTGAACCATGCGGGACGTCCTCTTTCCAACGGCACGACGGTCGCCGTCGCCACGGGAAAGATCCTCGAACTGGCCGTCGCCTTCAGCCGCCTGGAACGCAAGCCCGGCGAACCTGTACGGTTCTACGTCGAGCTGCTCAAGGGCGAGGCGAGTGTCGACCGCGCGCCTCGCGAGGGAATCTTCGAGATCACCGTTCCCTGCCCCGACTTCGAACGAATCATGTGGCAGGTGTGAGGGAGGAGTGGCGAGTGGCGAGTGATGAGTGGCGAGTGGCCGGCGAACGGTGGCCGGCCGCCAGCAGACAGCGAAGAGATGGAAGGATTCATGGTGGCCGAGAAGCGGAAGTGAGGGCGGCGAGTGCTTCAGGCTAACACGCCACTCGCCACTCATCACTCGCCACTCGCCACAACCCGTACGGAGGCCCAAGCCATGCCCGAGCTGAGAAAAGACCCGATCGTCGGCCGTTGGGTGATCATCGCGCATGAGCGGGCCAAGCGTCCCCACGATTTCAAGGACGAGGTGCACGAGCACGCGGAGCCGCGCCTCTGTCCCTTCTGCGAAGGGCAGGAAGACAAGACGCCGCCGGAGATTCTCGCGTATCGCGACTTCGGCTCGCGGCCCAACGGTCCGGGCTGGCGGATCAGGGTCGTGCCCAACCGCTTCCCCGCGCTGAAGATCGAGGGCAACCTCAACAAGCGCGGAGACGGCATCTACGACATCATGGCGGGCATCGGCGCGCACGAGGTGATCATCGAGAGCCCGCAGCACCACACGACCATGGCCTCGCTCAGCGAAGACAACATCCGTGAGGTGCTCTGGGTCTATCGCGACCGCCTCGTCGACCTCAAGAAAGACACCCGGCTGGTCTACGGCATGCTGTTCAAGAACGTGGGCGAAGGCGGAGGCGCGAGCCTGGAGCACATCCACAGCCAGCTCATCGTCACGCCGATCGTGCCCATCTCGGTCTGGGAAGAGATGACCGGCGCGCTCGAGTTCTTCAACTACCGCGGCCGCTGCATCTTCTGCGACATGAACCAGCAAGAGCTGGCCGTCGAGAAGCGGATCGTCCTCGATTCAACCCATTTCACGGCCTTTTGCCCGTTCGCCAGCCGCTTCCCGTTCGAGACCTGGATCGTGCCCAAGAACCACGCCAGCCATTTCGAAAACATCCCCAAGCCGGGCGTCGACGACCTGGGCTATGTGCTCCGCCAGGTGCTCAACAAGCTGGAGCTGGCGCTCGATAATCCCTCGTATAATTACATCATTCACACCGCGCCCTTCGATCACGCCGAGCTGCCGCACTATCACTGGCACATCGAGGTGATTCCCCGGTTGACCAGGGTGGCCGGCTTCGAGTGGGGCTCGGGCTTTTACATCAACCCCGTCCCCCCCGAGCACGCGGCGGCCTTCCTCCGCGAGGTGGAAGTGGGCCCGTCCCAACCCGCGCCTCCCGTCTTCGACCGCAACGGGGCCGCCCGCCAGACCCCGGCGGCCAAGGTGTCGTGATGTGAGCACATCCCGAAAGGTTTGTTTGCACCAAGCAGGACGAGCCTGGCGGGGCCAATGACGTCACGGGAGAGCCTGCCGGCTCTCGTGAATAAGGGGTGCATGAACGAGGTCCCGTCCTGGAACAGAAGGGAACAAAGGAAACGAAGAAAGACCCTGTTCCCGATCTGGAGGTCCTGCTTCGCGGACTCCCATCCATCCCGGTCAGCCGTCGACCTCCACATATTCCACTCGACTCGAGGGCTCGGGGACCGGCAGGCCATCCTCCGCCATCCCCTCCAGGTGCAGCGCGATTGCTTCTCGAATGAGCCGCTCGACTTCTTCTTCGGAGTCGCCCGTGGCCACACACCCCGGCAGGTCCGGCACATAGGCCGCCAGGTTGGTCCCGGCATCTTCGATGACGATCGCGTAGCGTTTCATTGACCCTCCCCGCTCATTCGTCCCAACCAGCCTGGCGGAAGATACAATTCAGCGTCCCGGGCGGAATTGTGTGGCTCGGCTTGCCCGAAACCGTCACGCGACCGGGGCGATCCGGATGCTTGAACTGGCGGTGGGCGCCCTTTGGATTTAACCCTGACCCAGCCGTCGGCACGGAGCCGGCGGAGCACTTCGCTGATCTTCATACTCCAAAATCATCCTCGCGTAAGGCAGTCAGTAAAGCATGGGGATCATCGCGTGCACGGCCACGGGTCAGCCTCCCTGGCGCTTGACCAAGCGCCTCCGAGACATGAGCGGGGTTCAATCACGCCCGAAATCCGGCAAGTGACTTCCCTCTTGTTCCTTGGTGCGTTGTCTCGCACGAAGACGACGATCTTGTTCCGGTGAAGGCTTGCTGATATTGCCGCTCCAGGATCGCCTGCGATCATTCACTCGGGTTGGCCTTCCATTCCACGTGTTACTCCTCCTTGACCCACATCCACTCGGTCCTGATCCCCAGCTTTACCCTGACCTGATAGAACAGGGCTCTGCTGATCTCCCCGGCATGGCCTCGCTTGGTCCAGAGTTGATTGACCTGATGATGATCGAGGTCCGGGTCCTTGGTCAGGACTTTGCGCAGGAAACCGGTCTTGGTCTCCGTCCCCGTACTCTGTTTCTTGGCCATGGGATTCTCCTCTCTGTTGCGTAATCAATCGCCTCTGATCGTCGATATTCACTGAATGTTTTTGAGTTCCCTGTTCACCACCGTCGTCGAGAACTCCTCGGGGTCGAACTCCCCGCCAATCCATTCGAGCATCTCGTCGTGTGCCTCATGGTTCGGGTCGCTTATGGCGTCGAGGAACTCCGCGTAGCCCCAGACCCCTCCACAATCCTCGGGAGGACAAGCTCGTTCACCCTCGATGCAGCAGGGATACGTCACGCCTGGTTCCGGCTCCAGTGTCTTCTCCAGGACGATGTCATGCTGCCAGCTGTCTCCAAAGTCATATTCGTAGGTGAACCGAACTTTCCGTTCCATCTTGACGATCGCGCTGAGGGAGATCTCCTCCTCGTCATGGATCTCCTCATCCCAAGAATCATTCCCGGGATCAAGCGGTCCATACTGATCTCCTCGGATGTCGAACACATGCAGGTGGCAATCCTCCCAGCCCATGGCCGCCTGAAGGACTTCGTGGAATTGCCCCAGCGTGAGATCCGGCACTTGAATTCGTCGCCAGATGCGTGGTTTGCTCTCCTTGAGGGTGACCTTGAACTGATAGATCGGACCAGACTTGCTAGCTGATTTCTTCTTCCTGGCAGGCATGATTGGCACCCCGTTTGGCAGTCAAGTCGCTGA
>JBMFUH010000883.1:0-3306 GCA_049966735.1 Isosphaeraceae bacterium | reverse complement strand
CCTGCAACCGCGTCGAGTCGCGTGAAATTCCGGTGGTGTTGGGCGAGAAGTGTCAAAATCGTCACGAAGAAAGGAACTGAAGACCGCCAGCTCGCGGACCTTCCAGCGGTGGCAAAACTCGACGATCCGCTCCATCGGCAGAGTAATCCCATGCTTTGTCATCGTCGTTGTTACACTCATGGCGAGGCCTCCCTCGGCGCGTGCCGAGATGCCGTCTTTGCTCGGGCGTACTCCTCCCCCCATCATACGAAGCCGTCCTCTCGCGGAAAGGCCAGCCGATGCTCTGAGGTAGCTGTTTGATTTCGGAGAGAGCCGAGTCCCGATCGACCTGGCACCAAACCGCCAGTCATGACAGGTTCAGCCGCTTATACAACTCGACATAACGGCCGAAGAGGTCGTCGTAGACGGCGGCGTGGGCGGGCTTCGGTTCGACGGTCTTCTCGATGGCGACCATGGCCCGGCCGGCCTCGTCGAAGTCACGATAGGCACCGGCGGCGATCGCGGCGGTCATGGCCGAGCCCAGCGCGCACGATTCGCTTTCGCGGGTCAGGTGGACCGGCTTCTTGAGGATGTCCGCATGGATCTGGAGCCAGAGGGGCGAGCGCGCTCCGCCGCCGCCGATGAACACGCGATCCACCTTCAGGCCGTGCGCGGCGGCATCCTCCAGGATGTGCCGGGTGCCGCAGGCGGTCGCTTCATACAGAGCGCGGAAGATGTGGCCGGGACCGTGCGCGAGAGATAGTCCCACGATCGCCCCGCGGGCCTGCGGGTTCTTGTAGGGGGAGCGGTTGCCTTGCCAGTCGTCGCGGACGATCAACCCCTCCGCGCCGGGGGGAATCATCTCGGCTTGCTCATCGAGAACCTGGTAGACGTTCGCCCCGCGCCGTTCCGCCTCGGCCTGCTCGCGGCCGGCGAAGTGGCGGCGGTACCAGTCAAGGATCGACCCGGTGGCTGTCTGGCCGGCCTCGATCGTGTACAAGCCCTCGACGGTGGCGTCGGGATAGCAACCCGCCGCGCCCGAGCCGAAGACCCCCGCGCGCGACTGGGCGAGATGGCAGGTGCTCGAGCCCACGATCACGGCGACGTCCCCAGCGCCCGTCGCTCCCAGGCCGAGCATGCCGAGGTAGGCGTCGATGCCCCCCTGGGCCACCGGCGTGCCGGCGTTGAGCCCGAGATCAAGCGCCGCGGCGGCGTCGAGCCGGGCCGTCCCCTTGCCCAGGGGGACGATCTGTTCGGGCCACTTGCCCAGCAGGTCCTCCAGTCCCACGGCCCTCATGAGCGACACCGGCCAGCCGCCGTCGGGGCGGGCGTAGTTCCACTTCACGGCGACATGATTCAGCGAGAGGGTCCACTGGCCGGTGAGCCGGTACATCATCCAGTCGGTGCACTCGACGATCCGGCCGGCCCGGGCGTACGTCTCGGGCTCGTTGTTCTTGAGCCAGAGGGCCTTGGGGAGCATCCACTCGGGAGAGACCCGACCGGAAACGTAGCGGAGAATCGGGTCGCCCGTCTTGCTGATGGTCTCGGCCTCGCGATACGCCCGCTGATCCATCCAGAGCAAGGCAGGACGCAGCGGCTTCCCCTCCAGGTCGCACGCCAGCACCGTGCAAGCGGTGCAATCGAGTCCGATCGCGGCAACCTGCTCGGGCGCGGCGGAGATCTCGGCAAGCGCCTTGCCCACCGCCGTCCGGGCTGCCGTCCACCACGAAGCGGGTTCTTGCTCGGCCCAGGTAGGACGTGGATACGTCGTCTCGATCGGAGCCACGCCAAACGCCGCCGTCCGGCCCTGAAGGTCCACGAGCGCCGCACGCAAGCTCTGCGTGCCGACGTCGAGACCGAGTACAAAACGTTCTTGCGCAAGAGAGGTAGTCATAATAAATGATCCCACAATCTTTCAGACGCGAGTTTTCGGTTTTCAGTTTTCAGCAACGACAAGGGAAGCGCCGCAACCCAAGACTGCTCACTGCCCACTGCTCACTGCCCACTATTCAAAACTTCTGCCGGCTATCCAGCAGGAGGGTGACCGGACCGTCGTTGATCAGGGAGACCTTCATCATCGCCCGGAAGACTCCGGTGGCGACATCCAGCCCCGAGGCGGCCAGAAGGCTGGTGAATCGCTCATAGAGTCGCTCGGCGTCTTCCGGCGCGGCGGCCTCGGTGAAGCTGGGCCTGCGTCCGGTCCGGCAGTCGGCCAGCAAGGTGAACTGGCTGACGACCAGGATGCCGCCCCGCACGTCGACCACGCTGCGGTTCATCTTCCCCTCGTCGTCCTCGAAGACACGAAGGCCCAGCAGTTTGTCGGCCAGCCAGGCTGCGTCTGCCTCGGCGTCGCCGCGGGCCACTCCCAGCAGAACCAGAAACCCCTGGCCAATCCGACCGACTTCCCTACCTTCCACCTCAACCGAGGCCCGAGAAACTCTCTGGATGACTGCTCGCATGAACGTGTCGCTCCGGCTCCTTGTCGGCTTCAATGGAGGACATCTTACCGTCCCGATGGTGGGTCTGCCTGAGTCTTGTTCCGGGTAGCTGATTTCGAGGTAAGCTGATAACCTCTTGAGGGTGGGTTGCCTCCACCAGTCCGCGAATTCGGGGCGAAAGGGGGTAAGCCGGGCGAGGAGGCGATCTTGGGCGAGTCGCAAGATGATCTGCTGCGGGTGGGCGTGATCGGGCTGGGCAGGCTCTGGGAGAGCCGGCACAAACCCTCGCTCGTGCGGATGCAGGACCGGTTCCAGGTCGCGGCGGTCTACGACCAGGTTCATCGTCGAGCCCAGGTTGAAGCCGCGCAGCTCGGCTGCGTGGCCTGCGAGGGCCTGACGGCTCTGGTGCAACACCCTGAGGTCGACGCGGTCTATCTCTTGTCGCCCCAGTGGTTTGGCCTTCATCCCGCGCACCTGGCCTGTGCGGCCGGGAAGCCGGTGTATTGCGGCCTGCCGCTTGCCGCCGACGTCGCCGAACTGGAGAAGCTGACCCAGCGTGTCGAGGAAACCGGCACTCCCTTCATGCCCGAGTTTGCCCGACGGTGCTATCCCGCCACCCTGCGGCTCAAAGAGCTGCTGGCGACCACGCTGGGGCCCCCACGCCTGATCCTGGGGCATTCGCGGCTCTTCGGTTTCGACCGCTACGCGATTCCCGGGCCAACCACGCAGGTCTCTCCGGGACCGCTGTTGATCGATCCAGGTAGCTATCTCCTTGATTGGTGTACATTTTTGATGAAGTCGTTGCCGGTGTCGATCGTGGGGACCCGGTGCCAGGTTCTGCCCCCGGGATCCGGCGAGAAGACCGAAGCCGACTTCGAGAGCTTCGTGG
>JBMFUH010000882.1:0-3308 GCA_049966735.1 Isosphaeraceae bacterium | reverse complement strand
AGTCACTCGTCGAGGGCAACCATCACCCTCTTGCGCCCAAGCATCCATGGCTTGATTCTATCGACGCAGCAAGCTTCGCATTCAAGTATACCTGATAAAATCTTCGGTTCGGGGAATTCGTGCGGGATTGCTGAATTCTCCGGGTTCCGGTTTGCAGAGATGACAACTTCTGGTAACAGTTTCCTGGCGGGGTGCGGCACCGTGCCGGCTCAACTTGATAGAAAGAATTACAATTTTTTCTCTCTCGCCGCCTTTCGGCCAAACGGCGTGTAGACTTGAGTCGAAGTCAGGAAATTGAAACCCTCGCCGTGGAAGCTTCGGCCTCTCGTTCGGCACCGCGCTTGCTTTCCAACGATCGAGGGCCCGACCCTGGATGTCGGCAATCGTTTCAACCCTGGCAAGGAGATGGAAAATGGCCCTGAAACAACCGGCCCTGATCGCGCCGCGCCTTCAGCGGGCGTGGTGGATCACCGCCTCACTCTGTAGCGTCATCGCCCTGGGGGGGTGCGGCGCTCATCGTCGTGAATCGCTGCGTCCCACTTATTCCTCCCCCGCGACCGTATCCGCGCCCGGCACGAACTGCGGCACTGGTGGCGCGGTGATCGGCGCTCCCGCCGCGGGGGCCGGGTCCTCCCGTGCTCTGTCGTCCGAGCCGGTCATCGAATCGCCGTCGGGCGCGACCGAATCGACTGTTCCCCCGCTCGAAGCACCCGGCGGGCCCGCCCAGGCGTCTCCTCGGAGCAGCTTGCCCGAGGAAGCGCCCAAGGCATCGATCGGCGACGAGCCCTCGCTGGAGATAACTCCCTCGCAATCGGGGAAAGCGCGCGGTGCTCCGGCTCCGACGCCGTCGTCCTCCGCACCCTCAAGCAAGCCACTCCTGAACGGGCCGGGGGCGTCGGCCAAGTCGTCCCGGAACACGAATAGCGGCGTCCGAACGGCGTCCGCCGACAGCCGCGTCCGGCGCGCGAGCGTTCAGGAGCGCCTGCGGCCATTTCTGGGCGATTCGGCGGGCAGCGAGCTTTTTTATCCCAACAAGGCCGATCGCCCCTGGCAGTACATCGTGCTGCATCACAGTGCCAACCCCGCGGGATCGTACGACCAGATCGACGCCGAGCACCGCAAGATCCTGGGCTATGACGGCTGCGGCTATCACTTCGTGATCGGCAACGGCACGGGCTCGGACGACGGCCGGATCGAAGTCGCCCAGCGCTGGGTCAACCAGAAGCACGGCGTCCACTGCCGCAACGCCAAGAGCGCGGCGATCGACGAGTACGGCATCGGCATCTGCTTCGTCGGCGACCTGGACAAGCAAGCTCCGACCGCTCGCCAGGTCGCGGCGGCCAAGGCCCTGATCGCCTATCTGAGCGCGCGCTACCGCATCACTCCAGACCGGGTCCAGACCCACACGCACGTGGCGACGACGCCCACCGTCTGCCCGGGCCGCTATTTCCCCAGCGAGTCCTTGCTCACGTCCGCTCCCCGGTCAGCGGGCAGAATCGATCGCCAGCCCGTTCCCACCTCCTGGCGCGTCAACCACCGGGCCGGGCCCGCAAGCTACTGATCGATCGACTCATCCATCAAGATCTCCACCTACGAAGCCATCTCCAACCCGCAGGGAGGCGGGTTCTGCTCATTTCATGAGATGATCAAAATCCAACTCAAGCCGCCACGAACCTCTCTCCTCCTCTTCTCCACTCCTGATCCTCGTCTTGCTCCCAATCCAGGTGCCAATCCTGATCGCTTGGCGGCCAAAGGAGCTTCCGGCAGGCCGCGCTCCGCTTGAGCCACCCTACGGGAGAAGCCCGCGCCTACAGCTCACTCGCCCGCTTCACCTTTCCCGGCGCTTCCTGATTGAGGAACCCTTCCACAGCTTCCGAGAGGAATTCCTGGAAGCCGGGCGTCTGGAAATCGGCCAGGCCGTACCCGGTGATGATGATTTCCTGCGTCGGGCCCACGTTCGTGACCTGCACCCGCGGGGCCTGGCTCACAACCGCCAGGCCGGTTTCGTGGAAGGGGACGAGGTTCAGCAGTTTCACCACGGCGAACTCATGAAACGTTCCACGCGGGACGTAGAACCGCAGGACCACGACCCACTCGCCGGAGGTCGTGGCGTGGAAGAACGGAAAGCCGAGCCGGTTGGCGCGATCGGCCGGGAAGATCCGCACGACCCCGCGCTCGGACCAGTCGGTTGGCGCGAAGGCGTCGCCACCTTGCTTCTCAACCTGGTTGACGATGAGGTCGAGAATGCGCCCATCCCACCGCGCGGGGTTGCCGTTGCGTGCCACGCGATCCCGCGTGTGCCACCTCCGCCCGTCCAGCTCCCAGGGCGCCTGGGCCGAGGAGGCGTCCGCCGCTTGACTCTGGGAGGCCGCTTTCCCGCTGGATAGCCCCCGCCGCCTGCCCGGTTTTTCCGCCTTGCCGCTCTCTGACCGGGCCACGTCGATGATCTTCCTCGCGGCGGCTTTCGGGTCGAACTTCTCTCGCTCGGCGAATGGGCCCGCGGCCAGGACGTCGCGGAGGAACTTCGCGGTGTGACTGCAGGGATTGCGGGCCACGACCCGCGGCGGGCCCTCGGCGACCAGCTCGCCGCCCCCCGCGCCCGCTTCGGGCCCGAGGTCGATGATCCAGTCGGCCGTCTTGATCACCTCCAGGTTGTGCTCGATGATCACCACGGTGTTGCCCAGGTCGGCCAGGCGATGGACCACGTCGAGCAGCTTGCGGATGTCGTCCAGGTGCAATCCCGTGGTGGGCTCGTCCAGGATATAGAGCGTCCTGCCGGTGTCGGGCCGGGCCAGCTCGGCCGCCAGCTTCACGCGCTGGGCTTCGCCGCCGGAGAGCGTCGGGGCCGCTTGACCGAGCGGCAAGTAGCCCAGCCCCACGTCGTGCAAGGTCTGGAGGATCTTGCGAATCCGCGGCACGCTGGCGAACAGCTCGAGCGCCGCGTCGACCGACATGTCGAGCACGTCGGCGATCGTCTTGCCGCGGAACTTGACGGCCAGCACCTCGGGCGTGTACCGGGCCCCGCCGCAGGCGTCGCAGGTGATCCAGACGTCGGGCAGGAAGTGCATCTCGATCCGCTTCTGGCCAGCCCCCTCGCACGCCTCGCAACGGCCGCCGGCCATGTTGAAGCTGAACCGCCGCGAGGTGAAGCCGCGCACCTTGGCCTCGGGCAGCCTGGCGTACAGCTCGCGGATCGGGTCGAACGCCCCGGAATAGGTGGCCGGAGTCGAGTTGGGCGTCGAGCCCAGGGGCGTCTGGTCGACGCTGATCACCTTGTCGATCCACTGCAATCCCTCGATGGCCTCATG
>JBMFUH010000881.1:0-3309 GCA_049966735.1 Isosphaeraceae bacterium | reverse complement strand
GACGGCGTGGTCAACGTCCAGGACATGCTGGTTGTCCGGAACCAGATGCTCGGCTGGGTCACGCCCACGATCTTCGGTGACATCAACGGCGACGGCAAGGTGGATATCCTTGACTATACCGACGTGCGAAAGCTGATCGGCACCCACTGGTGAGGGCGATGCGAGCCTTGAGGCCCATGGCACCACGCACTCTTGTGTCAGTGGTGTGGTCATGTTGTAATCTGGCAACAGGATGGCATCTAGATCACAGATGAGTCTAAGGTAAGTTAGTTTTCGAGATACGTTGACGTTTCAGGGATCGAGGAGCGACCGATAAGATTTGCATCAATGACTTTAGAGTTCTTGACGTATGTTGCACTTGCACTTGTTTGTGGGGCGACGCTTTGCTTGGCGGGAGGGCTCATGATCGAGGCGCCCGATCTTACGGTCGCTCCTGGTTCCAGCGGTTCGTTTGACCTTCTCCTGGTGAACACCAGTTCGACGGACAGCTTCGACATCGCGGGCGACCAGTTCGTGCTGTCGTTGTCCGGGCCGGCGGGAATCGACTTCACGGGCGTTTCGATCAATACGGTCGCCGCGCCCTACATCTTCATTTCGTCGGGGACAACCCAGCCAGGCGGATTACCCCTCTCGCTGGACACATTTCCCAATACCAGTTTCACTGGCCTTGATACCGAATTCGCGAGTCCCGGATATCGACCCGTGAACCCTGGCGATACGTTCGGCCTCGCCCACGTTTCCTAGCTCGGTGAGCTCCTCATTCCTCGGCACCGACTCGCTCGTCATCTCGCCAGCCCCTGACAGCTTGCTCCTCGATCCCAGCGGCAGCACGATCGCCTTCGGGATCACCAACGGGTCGACATCGGTCATTCCCGAACCCTGGGTCCTCACCCAGGGCGCAACCGCAGCCGTCATCGGCATCGGCCTGGTTTGGCGACGGCGCGGGCGGCAAGCAGCGTGAGACAGCGATTCAACCCACCGCGGTCAAGGCTTTTTCCGCTTGAGCGTGGAGAGAATTTGCTCCTAGTCGGTCTGCTCGTACTCGTCGGGGCGGTCTCCCTCGCCGCGGCGGTCTCCCTCGCCGCGGAAGCAGAAGACGAACGTGTGGCCGTCATCCCCGAACTTGTAGATTCCCTTGCAGGTCTTGCCCTTGGCGTCGTCCGGGCCGTCGTCGATCTGGAAGTCGATCGTCTTCTCCGGCTGGGCGGTCGGGTCGATCTTCACGGTCATCTTGTATGAGCGGCCGGGAGCCTTGACCTCGAGCTTGTCTCCCTTGAGACCGCTCTTCTGATGCAATCGACTCGAACGGCACAGTTTGCACTCCTCGCGCAGTCGTCGTCAACTGGCAAGGTCCGCGAGATCCGCGACCTTTCTCCCGGTTTACGGTCAAAACCTCCCGCGGCGTCAGCCAGTTCGGGCGAGAAGCAAGTGAGGTGCCGTCCTATTCTTCAAAAATACCGCGCCACGGGCCATGTTCAGGGCCCGCTGGGACCAGGGCTGTGACTTGGGCCCGCTTGATTTACACACCAGGATCATCACCATGCGGAACTCGTGTCTGCCTCCCTTGCGGATCAAAGGCCAGTCTCTTCTGCCGATCGTCCAGGGCGGAATGGCAGTTGGCGTCTCGGCCCACAGGCTGGCGGGCAACGTCGCTCGTCTGGGCGCCTTGGGGACCATCGCCAGCGTGGATCTGCGTCAGCACCACCCCGATCTCCTGGAACGGTCAAGCCGGGGACGGGACAAGGAGGCGATCAACGAGGTCAATCTGATCGCCCTCGACCGGGAAATCCGGGCGGCCCGTTCGATCGCCGCGGGGCAGGGGATGATCGCGGTCAACGTGATGCGGGCGGTGACCGAGTACGCCGCGTTCGTCCGGCAGGCCTGCGAGAGCGGCGCCGATGCCATCGTCATGGGAGCCGGCCTGCCGCTGGACCTTCCCGACCTGACGGCCGACTTTCCGGAGGTGGCCCTCATCCCCATCCTCTCCGATGTGCGCGGCATCAACGTCGTGCTCAAGAAATGGGCCCGCAAGAATCGGCTCCCCGACGCGATCGTCATCGAGCACCCGTTCTTCGCGGGTGGACACCTGGGTGCAACCAAGCTTGAAGACCTGGACGAACCGCGCTTCGATTTCGAGGTCGTACTCCCGGGTGCCCTGGAGCTTTTCCAGTCGCTGGGCATCGAGCCGGGACGCATTCCGTTGATTGCCGCCGGCGGAATTAACAGCCACGAGAAGCTCAAGGAAGTGCTGGCGCTGGGGGCGTCGGCCGCGCAACTGGGCACTCCGTTCGCCGTGACCGAAGAGGGAGACGCCCACCCCAACTTCAAGAAGGTCCTGGCCGAGGCCGGTCCGGACGACATCGTGGCCTTCATGAGTGACGCCGGACTGCCGGCCCGCGCGGTTCGGACGCCCTGGCTGGGGCGTTATCTCAACGAGGCGGATACATTGCAGCAAAATGCCCGGCAAGGGCGTGCCTGCGTGGTCGGCCAGGACTGCCTGGTCCAGTGCGGCCTGCGCGACGGCAATCCCCGGGCCGGCCAGTTCTGCATCGCCCGCCACCTGGCCGCGGCGATTCACGGCGACATAGAAAATGGGCTCTTCTTCCGGGGGGCCGAACCGCTGCCGTTCGGGAGCGCCATCCGACCCGTCCGCGAACTGATCGACTACATGCTCACGGGCGACATGCCGGTCTCACTCTCCTGGACGGACACCGTGCTCACGACGCCTCAACTGCTCACCGCCGTTCCCGAGCGGGCAAGCTGATTCGCCAAAGATCATGGCGCCTTGAACAGAAGTGAACGAAGCGCGGAAAAATGGTGTCGCTTCACTTTTCGTTCGATGAAACGAACGGGACAAGGCATTAGCGTTTGCCTTGTTAATAGAATGATAAATACGTTCGTATGATTGCCGCGTCCGGGTTTACCCTACCGGGCTGTGGTACAGCACGGGGCCCGCGGAAACCTGCCTCATCCGCGGTTGGGCTTTGGCTCGAGCCGCCTGCGCCGCGATGGCCGCTGTCTCTCCGCCGTAGGACGGACATTCTTGTCCGTCGTGGTCGGACAGGAATGTCACGCGCGGTAAGGTTAGCACCATGAGATGCGCAGGAAGTTTGGACCATGACATCTGTCGTTGCTAGTGGTGGCGGCTGACCGCGAGAGCGAGGATTCGCTCCCGAGTCAGTCCGGTCGCCGACAGCTCCTTGAGTAGCTCGCCCTCGGAATCGAAGACCAACCAGCAACGCCTGGCCGCTTTCCCCCCCGAACCGCGCCTTGCCCAGCCAGCCGTCGGCAGCTTGCCAGTTCCATTGG
>JBMFUH010000880.1:0-3311 GCA_049966735.1 Isosphaeraceae bacterium | reverse complement strand
AAACCTGGTTGAGATCGAACAGTGAGTTGCTCCAGCCGCGTGCAGGGGGCTTGACGCACAGCGTATAACTGTTATGCTAATGTAACCTTTTTAACATCTAGCCTTCTCGGACTCTTCCCATGAGGCACACCAAAACAGATTAGTCTACCTGATCGTCGGCTCTTTGGTGTGCCTTGCGTCCGGCTTCCTTCGGCATGCCCCCCCAGTCCGTGCTGGAACTACGGACTGTCTTGCCGCCGGATTCTCCAATTTGACGTGTGGTTCGTGGCCCAAACGAAGGGCGTTCCACCCCTCGTTTCGGGCTGAGTGTACCTGGAAAATGGAAAACCTGAGAAATTATCGAAACATTGGTATCTCCGCCCACATTGACTCGGGCAAGACCACACTCACCGAGCGCATGCTCTACTACACGGGCCGCACCCACGTCATCAAGGAAGTGAAGGGCGAGGGGGCGGTGATGGACCACATGGAGCTGGAGAAGGAGCGGGGGATCACCATCACCTCGGCCGCCACGACGGTCCACTGGGATGACACGAAGATCAACATCATCGACACCCCCGGCCACGTCGACTTCACGGTCGAGGTCGAGCGGTCGCTCCGCGTGCTCGACGGCGCCGTGCTCGTCCTCTGCGCGGTGGCCGGCGTGCAGTCGCAATCGATCACGGTCGATCGCCAGATGAAGCGGTACGCCGTGCCCCGGATCGCCTTCATCAACAAGATGGACCGCACCGGCGCCAACCCGGCCAACGTGATCGCGCAGCTCGAAAGCAAGCTCAATCTCACGGCCATTCCGCTCCAGATTCCCATCGGCGCCGAGTCCCACTTCCAGGGCGTGATCGACCTGATCGAACGCAGAGCCGTGTACTTTGACGGCGATAATGGAGAGAATGTCCGCTACGAGCCGGTGCCCGCCGACCTGGTCGAGGCCACCGAGCGAGCCCGCCAGGGGATGCTCGAGGCGCTCTCCATGGTCTCCGACGAGCTGATGGAGCTGCTTCTGGAGGAGGCCGAGGTTCCCATCGACTTGATCCACAAGACGATCCGGGAGGGAACGATCGCCCAGCAGCTTTGCCCGGTCATGATCGGCTCCGCCTACCGCAACAAGGGAGTGCAGCCGCTGTTGGACGCGATCTGCCGCTATTTGCCCAGCCCGCTGGATCGCGAGGTCTTCGCCAAGGACAACAACAACGGCATGGCCGAACTTCCCCTCGCCGCCGACCCCGACGCCGGACTGGTGGCCATGGCGTTCAAGCTGGTCGAGGAGTCGTTCGGCCAGGTGACCTACATGCGGATCTACCAGGGGACGCTCAAGAAGGGAACCTTCTACTTCAACAGCCGCCAGCGCAAGCGAGCGCGGATCAGCCGGATTCTCCGCGTGCATGCCGACCAGAAGGAAGACATCGACTCGGCCGGCGCGGGAGACATCGTGGCCGTGATGGGACTGGAGTGCGCCACGGGAGACACCTACTGCGCCGAAGGCACCAACCTCTCGCTGGAGAGCATTTTCGCCGCCAAACCGGTCATCGACCTGTCGATCCAGCCGAACAAGCGGGTCGATTATGACAAGCTCTCCAAGGCGCTCAACCGGTTCATGCGGGAGGACCCGACTTTTCGCGTTCACGTCGACCACGAGACCGGTGAGACGATCATCTCGGGCATGGGCGAGCTGCACCTCGAGATCTACGTCGAGCGGATCCGCCGCGAATACAAGGTCGACTGCACGGTGGGCGCTCCCAAAGTCAGCTATCGCGAGGCCCCGACCGCCGAGACTCCGTTCAACTACAAGCACAGGAAGCAGACCGGCGGCTCGGGCCAGTACGCCCACGTCGTGGGCAAGCTAATTCCGCTTGATCCGCAGGCACCCGAGCCCTTCATCTTCGAAAACAAGGTCACCGGCGGCCGTATCCCCACCGAGTACATCCCCTCGGTGGAGAAGGGCTTCCGGGAATCGTTGCACAAGGGGCCCGTGGCCGGCTACGAGGTCATCGGCGTGCACATACGGCTGGAAGACGGCTCGTACCACGACGTCGATTCCTCGACCATGGCCTTCGAGATCTGCGCCCGGGACTGCTTCCGCGAGGTGTTTAAGAAATCCGATCCAGTGCTTCTTGAGCCGATCATGAAGGTCGAGGTGGAGATCCCCACCGAATTTCAAGGGCCGGTCACCGGGGCCATCTCGTCGAAGCGCGGGGTCATCCTGGGAACAGAGAGCCGCTCTGGCTACACGATCATCTCCGCCGAGGTTCCCCTCGCCGAGATGTTCGGCTACTCCAACGACCTCCGCAGCGCGACCCAGGGCAAGGGCTCCTTCAGCATGGAGTTCCTCAAGTACCAGAAGCTCCCCTCGCGGTTCCAGGAAGAGATCGTCAAGAAGGCCCAGATCGCGGCCAAGGCATAAGGCGAAGCACACCGAACCCACTGGCCCGATGGACCAAAAATCCATCGGGCTTTCTTTCGCGCCCGCCCCGCTGCTTCCACAAGTCGGCCTCATCCGCCGCCGTGCACGGACTGGCACCGCGGAGTAACTCTCACGACCTGCCACAAATCGTATTATCGACTCAATTTAACGAGTCGAGAAGTTGTTGGAATGCGCGATCACTGATTCGTTTCCACCACTTGTCGGGGCGTGGATGGCGGCACATTGTCGCGACGCGAGACTCCTTCTTTGTCGCGGTGTGCTATAGATATTCTGGGAGGAGTGCGACGATCCCATTTAAACCCCTACATGAATCCGTCCGAGCACAAGCAAGCGTGACGTCCGGCATGTCGCGATGGGTGTCCAGGAGTGAACAAGCCTGAATGCGAAAAAAACGATAGCTTCTTGACATACCAGTTGATCCTGGCAAGATTGAGCCACCGCTATCTATATAAGTGCGCCGAGGCTTCAGCTTCCCGCACCCGTAACGCCTCTTACGGAACGGGGAGAAGTTGAGAGAGTACAGCCCGATGCTCCTTGCGGGCGGGGTTCAGCAGCCACGATGCGTGTGACAGCGGCCATTGCAACTTGATCGCGTTTCTTTTTTTCTCGATGTCCGATGACCAGGGGGCTCTCTTCCTTTTGAGTGTCCTTGCGCCTGGGGTGGCGCTGACGAAGTTGATCTGAGAGCCCCCGCAGCACATCCAGAGAGGGTCGCACATGTTCCGTTTATCGCGACGGGCTCTCGCCCAGCGTTCGCTCTGCCGGCGTCCAGTTCGCAGACGGCCCCAGGTTGACGCGCTCGAAGAAAGAGCGCTCTTGACGGTTGTGCCCATTGATTTCGGTGCCACGATCACCTCGCCCCCCGTTGTCATGAACGGTGTGGCCTACTTCG
>JBMFUH010000879.1:0-3312 GCA_049966735.1 Isosphaeraceae bacterium | reverse complement strand
AGTTCCCCGAGTGCACGCTCACGTACTCGATGCACAAGGGCAATGGGCTGAGGCTCAACGGCCACGACTACGGCATCCTCTTCTGCGGCACCGACGGCAGCTTGATGCTCGACCGGGGCGGCTTCGAGGTTATCCCCGACACGACGGTTCTGCCCTACGGCATCAGGCTGGTCCACGGCAAGCGGGAGCCGCGGAAGATTAACCTCAAGCCCGAGTCGGGCAGGGGCGTTGAGGGCCAGACGCCGCACGTCCGCAACTTCCTCGATTGCCTCAAGTCGCGCAAGCTGCCCACCAGCGATATCGAGATCGCCCACCGATCCACCAACACCTGCCACCTGGGAAACATCGCCTACAAGGTCGGCCGCAAACTGGTCTGGGACTGCGAGACCGAGACGATCAAGAACGACCCCGAGGCCAACGCGCTGCTCTGCCGCGAACCGCGGAAGGGATTCGAGCTGCCTTGTGGGTGAGGGAGTGGTGGCGAGTGAAGAGTGGCGAGTGAAGATCAGCAGCGCGGATGGCAAATGGCGGATGGCAAATGGCAGATGCCAGATGGCAAATGGCAGATGGCACAGGAGCATCAACACACTCGCCACTCGCCACTCGTCACTCACCACTCGCCACTAAACAACAATGACCCGAATCCAAGGCCAGATCCTGCGAACCGTGGGGCTCTTCATCGAGATGCTGGGTATCCTTGCGCTCGGGCTCCGGACCAAGAATGGCGGGTTGTTGATACCGCTCCCCTGGTCCCTCTCCAAACCGCAGGCATGGGCGGTGTTCGGCGTCGGGTTCGCGATCTGGCTTTTCGGCAGCATCGTCGCCTACTGGCCGAGACGGCCTCGCGAGGACGTCCCCCACGCCGACAACGGAGCAGCCGAGAGGAAGCTGAAACTAAGATAAAGCTATTCACATATATAAGTTAGTTGATCTATTTTCGCCGCTCAAGTTCGGGTGGTCAGGAAGCCGGCAATCGGGTACAAGGCGAGTCCTTTCAATTTTCAACATGATGAGTGAACCATCAATCCATCGACCGGGGCAGGCGACGTGGGAGGCGTGATCCTGCAATGAGTCGAGGCGAGAAGGAGATCGTTCCCATTCCCGGAGCCCATTGCGCGCTGGTCCCCAGCAAGCCGGCGCGTGTCATTCATCGATCGAGGAGATCTTGCGGACTTGATGAACCTCGCGCGACCCGAGCGCGCGACGTGATCTGCGCGGGGATGTACCGGGCGTGTTCCACCTGGCAATACGAGGTTGTCGGGCACCTGGTCGAACAGCGTCTCCAGGGACAGAGACTGGGGTACGTGACCGGAGAAGTCTACAAAACCCGGCACACGTCCAGGTGTACGCGCCCAACCGGCGGACAGGCCACACGCTGGCGGGTGCTCAAGTCGCACGAGGGGCATCCCTCGTTCGCCCGGGCGCTCCACTCCGGGAAGGCGGTCGCCGTCTACGTCTTCCGCGACCTGCGAGACGTGGTCGACAGCTTGATGTACAAGTGGGGTGCGACATTCAACCAATTGCTGCGTCAGGGCATGATCCACCAGATCTTGGCGAACGACCGATTCTGGAGGTCGCAACCCGGGGTCCTGGTTCAGCGCTACGAGGAACTGGTTAATGACCCGGCGACTGCGGTGGTTCAACTGGGGCGTCATCTTGGCCTGGGCGTCACCCGGCGCGAGGCGACGGAGATTGCGGAGGATTTTTCGCTGGGGTCGAACCGGACGCGAATCGAGGCCCTGCGCCGGAGGCTGGCCGAAGCGGGGGTCGATCTCCACGGCTCGGCCGGTCTGCAGATCTGCGATCCCGTCACACTGTTGCACTGGAATCACCTGCGGCCAGCGGAGTCAACCTCGTGGGAAGCCGGGGCTGATCCGCGGCGGCACGCGGTCCTGGAACGTCTCCACGGCGATTGGTTGCGAGCCAACGGCTACGGCTGGACGGATCACGCCGCCGCGCGGACTGGCAATCTCGGGTTCGCCCCGGCGTTCGACTTGAAGGCCCGGTGCGACCTTGCCCTGGGCCGTGCGGCGGTCGCCTTGCGTCGGGCCGCGGCCAGCTTCCCGCTGGCGGCGAGAATGGTCAAGCGTCTGCTTGGAATGACCGTTTCCGGAATGCACGACGTTGTCCCCTGGCCGGCCAGCGCGCCGGAGGGCGCCGTCGGCAGCCCAGTTCGGATCGAGCAACCCGGCGAGGAGGACAGCTCCCAGCCCCTGCCTCTCTCGCCGTGCCCAGCCAGCTAAGGGTGTTTCGTGATTCCGGCAACCCCGCGCTGCCGGTCGGCCGGCTCACTCGCCGCCGGCCGGACGAAGGAGGGAGAGCGACAGGAGCGGGCGGCCGGGCGGTTCGGTCCTGCCGGCCGAGAACTCTTCCATGGCGATCAAGGGGCGGATGGACCGCTCGACCAGGCCGTCGCTGAAGGCGTGTTGCATGGCGTTGTCGGCCAGCTCGTTGGCGATCGCTGCCATGATCATACCCTGATCGACGGCCAGGACGACCCGCGAGACGATTCCCGCGGAGATGTCGACCGAATCGTGCCAGCCCAGCGGACCGTAGATTGGCACCCGCGACAGGAGCGTGTGCAGGTTGGCCATGGCCTCGCGCGGTCGATAGCGCAGGGCGAGGAACGTGGCGTGCGGCGTCACCACGCCATGATTGGTCCGACCCGACAGTCTCGAGGACGGGGCCAGAATTTGAGCAGCCAGATCATACGACCGGTAACCCTGGGGATCGGCCCCCAGTGCCTTCACCCCGTAGACATTGTAGCCCCCGCGGGGGCCCGATGCCGGCGAGAAGCCCCAGACGCCGTAGCGCGCCTCAAGCAGGCCGTGCTCGATCTGGGCGTCGACGTAGAGCGGATGATTGATTCCCCAGCTCCGCGGCGCCCAGACGTCCTCGGGCACGAAGAGCGTGACCATGAGCGCCTCGAACATCGACCCGCCCCAGCTCGGGACGATCCGCGCTCCCCGGTAGAGGTAGGAGCCTTCGAAGACTTTGACCCCCAGGTATTCGCGGGTCGTCCCGGAAGGCAATTGCTGCTGAGGGCCCAGCCGCCGCGGGAGCGTGCGGTACATCCGGAAATAGACGTCGCGCGGAAGCTGGTTGCGCGCGATCCCCAGATAACTGGCGATCCGCGCCTCGGAATTGAGCATCCCATAGTGCCCGTAGAACGCTCGCTGGTCGGGCCAGCAGCCGACGTGCAAGAGCCCCGGGTGCAGCTTCGGATGCGCCGGGTCGTAAGGATCGTAAAAGAAGCCGAAGTTCATCGCGTCCAGGAGCGATCCGGCCCGCGCCCGGAGCGCGGGCTCAACG
>JBMFUH010000878.1:0-3316 GCA_049966735.1 Isosphaeraceae bacterium | reverse complement strand
GGCCATGCGGACCAGACCCGGGTGATCGTGCCGGCCAGCCGCTTCTGGGTACTTCAGGACTTCCTGCCCACCGGTGAGGTGCGCCCGGTCGACAGCCGCCTGGATTTTCGAGCGGGTCAGCCCCGAAGCGGGCTGAAGCTCGACGACGTGCTGACTGGACTGGAGTACAAGGACGACCGATGCACCTGCCGGCTGGTCGACCTGGAGCGGAAGGCGGAGTTCCAGCTCGGATTTGACCGCACGTTTCGGGAACTGGTCATGTACACCCCCCCCGGCCGCCCGGACGTGATCTCGCTTGAGCCTTACACGCAGACGACCGACGCGATCAACTTGCAACCCCAAGGCGTTCCGGCGGGACTGCGGGTGCTCGGACATGGAGGGCACGACACTTTCGTCATGACCATGCAGACGGCAGACGTCTAGTGCAACCTAGTGAACAATCGGCAATCGCTATTGTGGCACTTTTGAAGCGACTCGTGCCACGTCGGGTTCTCGATGCCGAGGAGGACACACAAGCACGCCAAGTGATGATCCTAAAACGACTTTCGTTGTGCGATCGGCGGGCCGAATGTCGATTTCGACGCTCTCGAAAGTGGCACGAAGTGGCACTTTTTTCCTGTATTTCCAGCGTTTGCACACTACTGTACAATAGGGTCTTTTCGAGCAGGTGACGCTGCGCGACAGAGGAGATGGGTGAAAGTAGAAAGGAATCGACCCCTCCCTACTTTCGGCTCTCAGCTCTCTCCTTTCCGCGAAGCCGTGCAGTCATGGGCGATTGTTGGCCAGTCCCGGCGCGCCGAGATCGGTGTCTCCTCTATTCCTCCTAATATAGACTGTGCGCTCTGTTTGGGGCAGGGGACAGCATCGTACACGCGTCATAGCCTGATGTCTCAGTAAACCAATGACTTACGATTTTTGAGAATTTTCAAATTGCGCAGAAAGCGCTTGCGGAGGCCAGCGCAACGGCTCAAGCGGCGTCAAAGGGCTTGCCACCTGGGTACGAATGACGGTGAAGGTGCCACCCACTGGGGGGGACGAGGCAGAAGGAGGGCAGCCCCTTCACCCTTCCCATGCTTTCGTGGGACAAGATTCCTCCAATCTTGTCATCCAAAATGGTCAGCGGTATTCCTGGATGGGAGTCTCGTCACGCAGCCCGATGGGAATCAGCATGTCCGTGTTTTCGGTCATGGCGCACGCGGCAACCGGATGAACCTTCTCTTGAACAGGAGCTCCCGTGATCCCCCTCAAGATTCCTCAACTGTCCCTCCTGGCCTGCTTGGTTTTGTCCACGACCGTGTGTGCCGCGGCACCAGCCTCCGACGTGAACGACGTCCGGGCCCAAGGCGCTGTGGGCGATGGCAAGACCGACGACACCGTGGCGTTCCAGAAGGCCCTCGACGCCGCCGGCAAGGCGGGTGGGGGCGTCGTACACGTTCCGAGGGGCAACTATTTCTTCGCGGGCCGGCTGAACGTCCCCGACGCGGTGACGCTGGAAGGGATCTGGACCTCGGTGCCCGCGCATCCGGGCGTGCGCGACCGCGGCAGGGCGAAGCCAACGGACGACGGCACGACCTTTCTGGTCACCGCCGATGCTGGCAAGGAAGACGCTCCCGCCTTCCTGACGCTCAACTCCAACAGCACCCTGCGGGGCGTGGTGATCTACTACCCGAACCAGCATGTTGACGACGTGCCCGAGCCCTACCCCTGGGCCATCGCGTTGCGCGGCAAGAACCCGGCCGTGCTCGACGTCGAGCTGCTCAATCCTTACAAAGGGATCGACGCCTCCCAGAACGAACGCCACCTGATCCGCGACGTGCAGGGACAGCCGCTCAAGATTGGCGTGTGGGTTGACGCGATCTTTGACGTCGGACGGATCGAGAACGTCCACTTCAACCCGTGGTGGAGCATGAAACCGAAGCTCTTCGGCTGGCAGATGGAGCATGGCGACGCTTTCGTGTTCGGCCGGTCCGACTGGCAGTACGTGCTCAACACCTTCTGCTTCGGCTATCACGCCGGCTACCGCTTCGTGCGGAGCAAGACCGGCGAATGCAACGGCAATTTCCTGGGCATCGGCGCCGACGACTGCCAGACCTCGATCGTGGTCGAGCAGAGCGCGCCCTTCGCGCTCTTGATCACCAACGGCGAGTTCGTCTCTTTCCACGGACCCGATCCGACGATGGTCGAGGTGACCGCGACGCACAGGGGTGCCGTACGGTTTGTGAACTGTGCGTTCTGGGGCCCGTGCAACCAGATCGCGCGGATCGGCGGCCGGGGCACGGTGGGATTCAGCGACTGCACCTTCGTGCAATGGGACCGCGCCGGCCAGGGCCGCCCCGCACTCCGCGTCGACTCCGGCACCGTGCTCGTGCGTGGCTGCGAGTTCCGCGAAGCGAAGCCTCAGATCACTCTGGGGCCCGATGTCCGCCGCGCCGTCATCTCCGGCAACATCCTCACCGGTCCCGCCCGGATCGACAACCAGAGCAAGGGCAACGTCAAGATCTTAGACAACGCCGAGGGTGGATCGCGGTGACCCTGCCCGCGACTTACCTCAAGCTGTGAGATACTTATGAAAACATCTAGCTGTATACAGCTTGCGATTCTGCTCGTTCTGGCGAGCTCGTGCCCGCCCCTGCACGCCGACGCCCCGCGCTGGCAACATCTCTCGAGCAAAAATGGTGATCTGCCGGTTCCGGGCAAGTCCACACAGCAGTGCGCGGTCGTGGTTGCCGACCTTGATCAGAGCGGTCGAAACGGGTTTGTCCTGGGCTTCCGGTTCCGCGCCCCCGCGCTGGTCTGGTATCGCCCCAAAGCCCAGGGATGGGACCGCCTGGTCATCGAACCAGACTTCCTGACCATCGAGGCAGGCGGGACCGTTTGCGATATCGACGGCGACGGCTGGCTCGACCTGGTCTTCGGCGGCGATTGGCAAAGCCACTGCGTCTGGTGGTGGAGCAATCCCGGCAAGAACGGGAAATCGGAGGCGCGCTGGGAGCGGCACACGATCAAGAAATCGGGCAAGACGCAGCATCACGACCAGTGCTTCGCCGATTTCAAGGGGCTCGGCAAGCCGCAACTCGCCTACTGGAACCAGGGGGCCAAGACGCTCTTCGTCGCCGAGATTCCCTCCTCACCACGGCAGGTCGAGGAGTGGCCGGCTCAGCAGGTCTTCAGCGGATCGGCCGGCGAGAGCCCGGGCAAGTATGCCGAGGGCATGTCCAGCTTTGACTTGGACGGCGACGGCAGGGCCGAGATCCTCGCGGGAAATCACATGTTCTCGTGGGGTAAGGATGCCAGGTGGCACGCGACCAAAATCGGC
>JBMFUH010000877.1:0-3319 GCA_049966735.1 Isosphaeraceae bacterium | reverse complement strand
CTCCCACCACTCCGGCCGCAATCACCACGCCGACCACAAGGCCGAGTACAACAGTCCGGCGCGCCATCTGGAGATGGTGCATGTCCCGAGCGTACCGGGCGCGCTCCCTCAGGCTCTCCTCGGGGGAGACAGGCTCGCTTGCCGCGGGCGCGAGGCCAGTCACCGGTGGACTGGAATCAGCCATGGCGTCCTCGATTTTCGACCGAAGAAGGATCGCTCAGGCGAACATCAACGCTGGAACGATGGGCGGAGAGCCCCTCGATGTCGGCCAGGCGGCAGACGTCGGGGGCAAGCCGCGCCAGACCCTCACGGGTGACCGAGATCAGGCTCGACCGCTTGAGGAAATCGTTGGCCGAAAGGCCAGACGCCCATCGCGCGGTGCCGCCCGTGGGCAGCACATGCGACGGTCCGGCGGCGTAATCGCCCACGGCCACCGGAGTGTGGTGTCCCAGGAAGATCGCCCCGGCATTGGTGAGGGCGGGCAGGAGTTTCGCCGGGTCGGCGACCGAGACGTGCAAATGCTCCGGCGCGAAGAGGTTGGAGAGCCTGACCGCCTCGGCCTCGTCGCGCACCCGGATCAATGCGCCGAACCGCTCCAGGCTGTCACGTGCCAGATCGCCGCGGCTGAGCTGGGCAAGCTGCCGGTCGAGGGCCTCGGCCACGCGGTCGATGAGCGTCGGCTCCCAGGTCAGGAGGATGCTCGCTCCCGGTGAATGCTCCGCCTGGCTGATCAGGTCGGCGGCGATGAACGTGGGGTTGGCGGTCTCGTCGGCGATCAGGACGACCTCACTGGGCCCGGCGATGCTGTCGATATCAACCTCGCCGTAGACGTGCTTCTTGGCCAGCGCGACGAACAAGTTGCCCGGGCCGACGATCTTGTCGACGGCCGGAATGCCTTCAACCCCGTACGCCAACGCGGCGATGGCCTGTGCGCCGCCGATCCGGTGGACCTCGGTCACGCCGAGCGCCCGGCAAGCGGCCAGCAGGTCGGCGTTGTAACCGCCAAAGCGAGTGGGAGGCACGACGACGGCGATCTCGGCGACCCCCGCCGCCTGGGCCGGTACGACCGTCATCAGGAGCGTCGACGGATAGGCCGCGGCCCCTCCGGGAATGCAGACGCCGACCCGCCGGAGCGGCGTGTACCGCAGCCCCAGCGAGATCCCCGCGGCGGGCTCGGTCCGGACATCAACGTGCAGGATAGCGCGCTGGTAGGCCAGGATGTTCTCGCGGATGCGCTGGATGGACTTCAGGTAGTCGTGGTCGGCGGCGCGGTAGGCATCATTCAGCTCACGTTCGGACACCCGAACCTGGGCGGGCTCAAGCGTGACGCCGTCGAGCCGAGCGGTGTAGTCGAGCACGGCCGCCAGCCCGCGCGCGGCGACATCGGAGCAGATCTTCTCGACCACCAGCGTCGGCGACAGGGGCTCGCCGAAGGCCGCGATCGTCCGCGCCCGGCCCTCCGGACTGACCACGTTGCCCTGGGGGCTGAGTTCGCGCCTGAGCTCGGCGATCGCCGCGTGGGCGTCGTCGCGGCCACAGTCGATTCGGCGAATCGTCAAGGTCACAAGACTGCTCGCAAATTCGGGTGAACGTCGAGGAAGAGAACAAGCTCTTTATCTATACCGTCTCACCGCCCTCGGCTGCAACCGGCGGAAGGCGGCAAAGGAACCGGAGGATCATTGCGCTTTGCGATGCCGGACGGATTATGATGAAGGCCAGAGCGGCTTCCGGCTCAATGGCTTCCGGTAGGGTCCGCTGTGCGGACCCTACGACATTGTGGCTGCTACTCCGACACGGATCTCGCTCCTGCCCGTGTTAGGGAGCCGCGTGGACTTGAGACTCGTCAGGTTCGGGGGCAAAGGCATCGATGCGAGACCGCCAGCGGTCGTCGTGGGAAGGGTTCCATGGGATGTGGCCCGGCGAGCTCGTTCGCCAACTGCGGACGACCTTGCCCTCGTGTTATGTGGCTGAACCGCGTATCCACCTTGGAACGATAATGGAGATCGATGTCGGGGCACTGGATACCGAGCCGCCCCAGGAGTACGAGTATGAGGTCCTCGTCTTCGATCTGAATCGGCAGCGCCGGCTGGTCGCGGCGGTCGAGTTGGTCAGCCCCGCGAACAAGGACCGGCCGCACCTGCGTGAGACCTTCGTGGCCAAGTGCGCGGCACTCTTGCGCAAGGGCGTTGCCGTCAGCATCGTTGACCTGGTGACCATTCGCCGCTTCAATCTGTACGCCCAGCTCATGGAATTCATCGAGCACGCCGATCCGACCCTGTCGCCGACCGAGCCTTCGACCTACGCGGCATCTTGCCGCTGGGTCGCCCGTGGCACCAGCGCGCGGCTCGAGGCCTGGTCGCATGCCCAGGCGGTCGGCGAACCGCGGCGTACGCTTCCCCTCTGGTTGAGCGAGGACCTCAACATCCCGCCGGACCTGGAATCGAGCTACGAACGGACGTGCCACGATCTCTGGATCGCCCGAAAAAGAGCCGCCACGCTTCGGAAGCCAGAACAACCCTTTTCCTCGTCTCGAAATCAGGCCTGTTCCACGCGACTCTTTCTTGATCCACGCGATGCGGATGGACTCGAACGAGCCGTTCGGCGGCGCTTGGCGGGCTGGGAGGACTGCACGATCGGAAATCGAATCTCCAGGCGCCGGCCGAGGGCCCCCAAGGCGTTGGCCTGGAGAACTTCTCGGCGCGATTGGTTATAATGATTGGGCGTGTGGATCACGGATGCAGTTCGAGTCGAGCGTGAACCGATGAACGCCCTGATCGCTGAAAGATGTGATCATATTGCAAACCTGTGCCAGCGCTATCGGGTCAAGGCCCTTGAATTGTTCGGGTCGGCCGCTGGCGACCGTTTCCATCCGGCGACGAGCGATCTCGACTTTCTCGTCGATTTCGAGGAAATCCCTCCCAGGGAGCATGCGGCTTGCTATTTCGGCCTCTTGTTCGGGCTCGAAGACCTTTTCGGTCGAAAGGTCGACCTGGTGGAAGTGTCCGCGGTGCGCAATCCGTATTTCCTGCAAGCGATCGCCAAGGACCGGGTGTTGCTCTATGCGGCTTGAAGCGCTCAAGCACCTCTACGATATGCAGCAAGCTGGCCAGTCGATGCGACCTGATCCCGATCCACGCGGCCCAGATGGTTTCGATCCCCCCGCGCTGGGAGGGTTTGCGGTCTCGGCCGGCTTCACGACCGGGAATCGGATCTCCAGGCGCCGGCCGAGGGCCGCGGCGATCCGCCGGAGCATGGGCAGGCTGTGCCCCGAGTAGTCGGCGTCCTCCAGGCGGTTGATGACGGACGGGGTCGTGCCGAT
>JBMFUH010000876.1:0-3333 GCA_049966735.1 Isosphaeraceae bacterium | reverse complement strand
GAGATGCAGGCCCAGGCGACTTTGAGGTTAGCATCGATACACCTCTTGAAAAAAAACGGTCTCATCCGCCCGCGCTCCGCTGAACCCGCAATTCTCGCGGGCTCGCGGAGCGGACATGCGGCATTCACGACGAGTCAAAGAAGCTACTCTCAATGCGGCCGTAGCGAACCATCCCGCCGGTCACCTGTGGTCCACGCATCCCCGCTCTCACCGGCTCGAGAGTCCCGCCTGCGGAAAATCGCGGGCGACCGCATCGGCTTCCGGAGCAATCGACCAGCCGGTTTTCAAGCCCAGCACGAACCATCCCAGGGACAAGACGCCCACCGCGAAGATCGTATCGCCGATGATGCGCAGCCACCGGAGCCGATCCATCAGCGGCGTCTGCATGAATTCGGCCGAGCGGGCGTACCACGTGCCGTGCTCGACGCTTGCCCAGGTCTGCATCAAACCTACGGGCAGCAAGCTCAAAAACACCATGAGCGCCAACCCGAGGTTGATCGACCAGAAAGCGAACGCCAGGCTTCCCGTGCGCCAGGTCTGGTGCACCGTCAGGCCCTTGAGACAGAAGAGCATCAGCCCGATGCCCAGCATGCCGTAGACTCCGAAGAGCGCCGCGTGGCCGTGCACCGGCGTCGTGTTCAGGCCTTGCATGTAGTAAAGCGCGATCGGTGGATTGATGAGGAACCCGAAGAGCCCCGCGCCGACCAGGTTCCAGAACGCCACCGCGACAAAGAAATAGATCGGCCACTTGTACGCCGAGACCCACGACCGCGCCCGACTCATCGTCAGGTTCTCATAGGCTTCAAAGCCGATGAGCACCAGCGGCACGACCTCGAGCGCGCTGAAGGTTGCCCCGAGCGCCATCACGACGGTCGGCGTGCCTGTGAAGTAAAGGTGATGGAAGGTGCCGATGATCCCTCCGGAGAGGAAGATCGTCGTCGAGAAGAGGACGGCGGCCGCGGCGGTGGCGGTCCTCAAGAGACCCATGCGGGTGAAGAGGAAGGCGATGACGACGGTCGCGAAGACCTCGAAGAAGCCTTCCACCCAGAGGTGCACCACCCACCAGCGCCAGTACTCGGCGACCGCCAGGTTGGTATGCCGTTGCCAGATCAGCCCGGGGGTGTAAAAGAGCGGGATGGCCGCCGAGGCGAGCAGAAAGAGCCCCAGCAGGTGCCGGTTCGTGTCCGGGTGGCGGAACGCGGGCCACATGGCCCGGGTCATGAGCGCCAGCCAGAGGAAAAGGCCGACCGCCAGGAAGATCTGCCAGAACCGCCCCAGGTCAACGTACTCGTATCCCTGGTGGCCGAACCAGAAGTTGACCGTGTTGCCCAGCTTTTGCTCAACCGCGAGCCACTGGCCGGCCATCGAGCCGACGACGATGATCAGCACGCAGACGAAGAGGAAATTCACGCCCAGCCGTTGAAACTTCGGCTCGTAACCCGAAACCGCCGGGGCCATGAATAGTCCAGTGGCCAGCCAGGCGCTGGCGATCCAGAAGATGGCAATCTGCGTGTGCCAGGTCCGGGTCACGCTGTACGGGAACCACTTTGCCAGGGGGATCCCGTAGAAGCCTGAGCCCTCCACGCCATAGTGCGCCGTGATGGCCCCCAGACCGACCTGGGCGACGATGAGCGCGGTCACTACCCAGAAGTACTTCAAGGTCGCGCGCATCGAGGGCGTGGGATCGAGTGCCAGAAGCGGGTCCTTCGCGGGCAGCTCGTGGTCGTCGTCCTCGCATCGCTTCTGCACGGCGAAATACGATGCCAAGGCGCCGATGCCGGCCAGCAGAAGTACGAAGGAGATCACCGACCAGACGACCACCTGGCCGCTGGGGCGGTTGGCGATCAACTCCTCGGAGGGCCAGTTGTTCGTGTAGGTAATGTCCGAACCCGGCCGGTTCGTCGAGCAGGCCCACGAGGCCCAGAAGAAGAAGGCGGCGAGCTGCTTCAGCCGCTCGGGGGTCTTGATCGAGTCGGCCGGAATGGCATAGGCATCGCGCAGCTTGTCCAGGTCTGGATCGTGACCGAAGAGCGACGAGTAGTGAGCAGCCACGGCGGCCATCGCCAGGGCGCGCAACGGCGAGACGGTCAAGTCGCCCGTTGCGGGATCATAACTGTTGTGCCGCAGCTCTTCCTTGAGCCTCGCCTTCAGCCCCGCGCGAGCCTCCGGGTCGAGATCGGCGAACGTCTTGCCGGGACCGGCTTGGGCCGCGGCCCAGTGGTCGAGAATCCAGGTTGCTTCACGGTGCAGGTAATCGGCCGACCAGTCGGGCGCGACGTAGGCCCCGTGGCCCCAGACCGTCCCGACCTCCTGCCCACCCATCGACTGCCAGACATTCTGTCCCTCCTTGATGTCTTCCTCCGTGTAAATCACCCGGCCGTCTGAAGTCAGAACCCGCTCCGGAAACGGCGGGGCCTGGCGGTAGAGTTCCCGACCGAAGTAACCCAGCACGGCGAACGAGCAGACGATCACCGTTCCCAATCCCAGCCAGAGCCGCGTGTAACGCATTGCTCAACTTCCTCCAGGATGATCACCAATCTTCTCAGGCCCAGTCATCGGGGAAACAACTTTCGCCCAGGGCTTTTAATCTGCATCTGAAATCCATATTATGGAGTGGAGGCTGTTTGTCAACCCGTCCGCGAGACATTCCCGAGTGCAGTACTTGCACGAGACGTGCTGATGCATCTGACGCACTTTTCCGATTACGCCTTGCGCATCGTTCTCTATCTCGGTTGTCACCCGGGTGAACTCGTCTCGGTTGACGAGATCAGCCGGGCGTATGGGATCTCGCGTCATCACCTGGTGAAGGTGGTTCAGACGTTGACGGAGATCGGGGTGGTGGAGGCCCAGCGCGGTCGCGGAGGCGGCATGCGGCTGGCCAAGGACCCGTCGACGATCAACCTCGGCTGGCTGATTCGCCGGACCGAGCCTCACTTCGATCTTGTCGAGTGTTTCGATCCGGCCACGAACGTCTGTCCGATCGCGCCCGCCTGTGGATTGAAAGGCGCGTTTGACCGGGCACGCCGAGCGTTCCTCGCCGTCCTCGACGGGTACAGCCTCGACCAGTTTCTCGAGCACCGATCGGAACTGGCCGCCCTGCTGGATCGTTCCCTCCAAAGGCATCCCAATGTCGGCAGCGGAAGATGATCCTATGGCTGATCGCGAAAATCCGGGAGCCTCGTGTCCGGCGCGGCGAGAAGCCGGATCGCGAGGAAGCTCACGGCGCCCGCCTTCCCGCCAGCGAAGGGGCCGAATTCTGCTGTGTTGTTTTTTCGCAACGTCCGGTTCACGTGGGAAAGAAATCGCTTGACAATTCTGGGGGGGGGGGGGGGA
>JBMFUH010000875.1:0-3339 GCA_049966735.1 Isosphaeraceae bacterium | reverse complement strand
CGGTACGCGCGCCTCGCACGGGTATTTCGCCCTCTCTTCATCGATCGGTTATCATAATCAAGGTATCGGCTCTTGACACGAGAGCACCCAGTCGACGGACTCGTGATTTCCACGTCCAGGCCGGCCAGCCAAGTGCAATCGCATCAATCGGCGCGACTGGCTTAAACGCATTTTGCCTTATCTGGCGGGTCTTTCGCAAGATCGTCCTCCGCAAAACGGCAGGGCGTCAAATCAAGGCGCTGACTCCATCGGCTTCCATGGGAAAACAAACACGCTTTGCCCCCCGCACTGCCCGTTGGCCCACCTCCGGGGGACATTTGGGGCGAGCGGGGGGGGAAGGGCTCTGCTCTTTGACAGAACTGGGGCAAGGAAGGCTATTTCTTGAACATCCCACTCACGTGGAATTCCGCGACCGATTTCCCGGCGATGTTGCTGGGCACGATCTCGGTATAAATGTTCCCCTTTCGGCCGTCCGCGAGAATGAGCCGATAGCACGTCTCGTGGTTGAGGATCCTGAGCTGCTCGCTCGACATCTCGAAGTAGCCGTAAAGGGTCTTGCGCCCCTTGTGCTCGTGGCTGGCGAGATACCCATCAACTGGATCGATCAGGGTCGTCTGGCCTTCCACGATCTTGCCGCGAATGTGTTCCATCCGCTCCATCGCTCGCCTCCGGGGATGAATCGACGTCATCCCGCGCTCGCACGTGAGACAGGACAGGCGTCACGAACCTGAGTGCACCACCCGCAACTCTGAAAGAGGGCCGCACCAGTCCTTTGCCGGTGCCATCGAGCGAGAAGCGAACGAGTTGCGCCTGGCGAGACGGTCACCCAACCGTCCATCTCATGACGCCCGCATAAACTTAACCTGTCTTCATGAAAAATTCAACAGGCTGCTGGGTGGGCAAGAGAGGTAATCTGGAAGCCTCACTGCCACCCTCTGCTCGGTGAGGCGGGACGAGGAAGTCGCCGCACGTCGTTGTCTCGTTCCACTACGGATGACCGCTCAGGACGAGCACCACGGGCGATGTCGGGGAGATTGCGGCACGATCTCGTAGAGCGATTGGGAACGCACGATGGCGCATTCATCGGGAAACGTGTGAAACGACTGGATGGAGAGTCCCCGCGCGCGGGACTCGAGATGCAGGTGTGAGAGCGGGGCGGGAAGAAGGCGGTTAGCGGTCCGGAAGCAATGGATCAGACTTTGACGGGAGCCATCGGCCATCATCTCGGCGCAGAGGTGGCGAAAGACCTCCCGATCCGCCCGCTCGACATCGAAACAGGTCTGGTACTCGATGACTCCCCCGGGATGCAGGCTGGCGGTTCGCTCGCGTCTGATTGTCGAGTGAAAGAGGAGTCCGGGTTCGGGGAGAGAGGTCTCGGGGCCGCAGAGCACTTCGGTGAGCCGGATCCGGTCTGATCCGAAGATGATCACATGGCCCCCGTCGATGATCCGGATGTCGGCTTCCCAGTGCTCCTGAGCGATCCGCCGGTGGATCCGGGTCGCGTACCAATCAGGATGGAGAGCGCGGTTGAAAACCCGAAAGGAAAGGTCGGCAACCCGCGCCCGGCTGGAACTGACACCCATGAATTGGTCCTCGACGCGGGTTTGCCGAAGATGCGTCCCGCGATGAAGCGATTCCCCGCACATCATCTGAACTTCCAAGCCATTATAAGTTGTGGCCCTGGATGGAGCAAACGGATGGATCGCCAACTGGCACATCAACGCCAGGTCGAAGGTCTGATCGAGACTGCGGGTCTGGAGCATTCATGAAACGATGTACTGTCGGGCCCGCCTTGACCGTTCGCCCGTTGATTCGTACACTCCCCGCGAGCCTGGGGTCCTTAAGTCCTTGGGTTTTTAATGCCTTGGGTTCCGTCGCCCCGGCTGCATGCCGCGAGACTCAGGGACGGAGGGGGTGGTGTCATGGAGGTTGCGGTTCCGTCCCGGACAGTCCTTCCCGTGCGAGCCTGGAATGCCCTCCGATCTCGGGGCCCGCGCTACGCCTGGCACAAGGTCCTGAGACGCACCCTCCGTCCCTTTCCCGCCTGGAAGAGGCGCTGGCTTTATGCGGACCCCCGTCTCTACTGGACGCTTCGTGGGGGAGACGATTACTTCCGCGAGCAGGAGGGGCAAGCGGCCCGGACCCTCCGCGCGGAATGGCTGGCCGATCGGCTGGCCAGCTACCAGCCCACGTCGATTCTCGAGGTCGGTTGCGGCTACGGCAAGTTGCTCAAGGCGCTCCGGGCGCGGCTGGATGTCCCGCTGGTCGGGGTTGATTTCAGCCCGTCTCAGATCGAGCATGCCCGATGGTTCCTCTCGGGACTGGACGACACCGACACCCTGCTGGCTTGCGGCGAGCGGCTGCCCTTTGGCGACGGAGCCTTCGACATGGTGGTCACGTCGGCCGTGATCCTGCATAATCCTCCCCCGGAAGCCGAGCAGATTCGCCGCGAGATCCTCCGCGTCGCTCGCCGATTTGCCGCCCATAATGAGGAAACAGGCCTGAGCTACAACCGCTACGGCTATGACACCGAAAGCTGGTATCGAAGTGTTGGAATCGAGGTGCTCGAGTGCGGGCCGATTCCCGTCGACCCCGATCCGGCCACGTCGCAGTTTTGTGTTGTCCTGAAGGACTCAAGGACGAGGTCAGAGGATGCTTGATCTGGCAATGGCCCTGTTCCTGGCGCTCATCGCGGCCGGGCTGGGCAAGCGGCTCCTGGACTGGCTCGGCCAAGCGCCCGAGCATCCGGTTGACATCCTGGCCCTGGCCACGCCGATTGGACTGGGAGTCCTGGCGCTGGCCACTCTCCTGATCGGCGAGGCCGGCTGGCTGAACCTGGTGGGACTCGCGGTCCTCCTGGCAGTCGCCACCGAGCTGGGCGTGCTTGCCGGCGCTCGCCTTGTCCGGGCACTCGTCGAGAACGGCAAAGGCTGGACCAGCGGCGCCTGGCGAGCACCGCTCGATCGCCTGCTCTTCGTCTTCTTGATCCTGGTGGTGGGCGCGACGGCCCTGGCCTCGCTGGCTCCCGTGACCGATGGCGACGCACTCTGCTATCACTTGCAGGTTCCCAAGGTCTTCCTGATTCACCAGAGGGTCTTCTTCGATCCCGATCTCCACGAAACGGTCTATCCGCTTGTGACCGAGCTGCTCTACGCGATCGCCCTGGAGTTCCGGGGCCCGGTCGCCTGTCGCTGCCTGCACTGGGTCCTGGGGCTGGTCTTCGCGGCCAACGTGGCGGCGCTCGCGCGGCCGAGCCTGGGCCGGCGAGCCTGGTGGGCGTCGGCGTTCACGGTGCTGGTGCCGGCCATCAGCAACGGCATGGCCGCCCCGCTCAACGAC
>JBMFUH010000874.1:0-3352 GCA_049966735.1 Isosphaeraceae bacterium | reverse complement strand
CACCCCCCCGCAGGCGAGATCGCTCAGCTCCGCATCCACTCTGCATGCCTCGGGCAAACTTTTGTGCGCGGCACGGTCGCGCGGGCATTGGCTTTGGTCGACCCGAAGCGGGCCCTGGCTCTGGTCGAACCCATCACCAAGCGCTCGGATAAGGCTGGTCGAAGCGCGGCTCGCTGCCCTCGACGCCAGGAACCTCCAAGCCGATCGCGCCCTGACCAGGATGACCGAGACCCTGCTGATCCCTCCCCAGCGGCGTGAAGAATCCCTTCGAACCGCCATCGGCACCGCCTGGCGTCCGGGGTTTGAGCATTGAGTTGCCCGGTTTTCCACCCTCGACCGACCTTGTCCCCCGGTTGACGGAGCAGCCATAATACATTTATTGCAACTGACTACCATTCATGCCCTTTGACCAGGTCTGCCGGATACGAATGACTCTCGACCCGACTGCCCCACCCCCCTGCTCTTCGCGATCTGGCGACGCGAACACCGCGCCGACGCAATTGCCCGTTCTGCCGGTCGTTCCGCTGACGCTGCCGCACCTGCCTGCGTCGCGGGCGGAGATGGAGGCGCGAGAATGGGACCACGTCGACGTCGTCTTCGTCACGGGCGATGCGTACGTCGATCACCCCGCGTTCGCGATGGGGATCCTGGGGCGCGTTCTCGAGGCTTCGGGCTTTCGCGTCGCCATCCTCAGTCAGCCCGACTGGCATAGCGCGGAGCCCTGGCGACAGTTCGGCCGACCCCGGCTCTTCTTCGGCGTCAGCGGCGGCAACATGGACAGCATGATCAATCATTACACCGCCAGCAAGAAAGTGCGCAACGACGACGCCTACAGTCCGGGCGGACGGATCGGCCTGCGCCCCGATCGAGCGACGATCCCGTACTGCCAGCGCGCCCGCGAGGCCTTCCCCGGCGTGCCGATCATCGCGGGGGGCGTGGAGGCATCCTTGCGTCGGCTGGCCCATTACGACTACTGGAGCGACACTGTCCGACGGTCGATCATCCTCGACGCCAAGGCCGACCTCGTCGTCTTCGGCATGGGCGAACATCAGATCGTCGAGATCGCCCGAAGGTTGGCCGCTGGCGAAACGGTCAAGGACTTGCGGAACATGCGGGGCGTCGCGTACGCGCTGGGTGCTAGCGAGACGCCCCCGGCCGAGGCCATCGTCTTGCCCTCGTTCGAGGACGTGAAGGCCGACAAGCGGACGTTCGCCCGGGCCACGAAGATCATCCACCAGGAGACCAACCCGCTCAACGCCCGGACCCTGGTCCAGTTCCACGATCGCCAGGCGGTGGTCTGCAATCCACCGGCCTTGCCGATCAGCCAGGACGACATGGACCGAGTCTACGGCCTCCCCTACACCCGCAAGCCGCACCCGATGTACCACGGGCAGAAGATTCCGGCGTATGAGGTCGTGAAAGACTCGGTGACGATCATGCGCGGGTGCTTCGGCGGCTGCACCTTCTGCTCGATCACGGCCCACCAGGGGCGGATCATCCAGTCGCGCTCGCGGGAGTCGGTCCTCGCCGAACTGCGCGCGCTGGGCCGCGACCCGAAGTTCTCGGGCGTGGTCTCCGACGTCGGCGGCCCGACCGCCAACATGTACCAGATGCGCTGCACGAGGCCCGAGGTCGAGGCCAAGTGCAAGCGGCTCTCGTGTGTTCATCCCACGATCTGCAAACTGCTGGGAACCGACCATGGCCCGCTCGTCGAATTGATGCGGCAGAGCCGCCAGGTGCCGGGCATCGACAAGGTGTTTGTGGCCTCGGGCGTCCGGATGGACCTGGCGCGGAAGTCACCGGAGTACATGGAAGAGCTGGCGCGGCACCACGTGGGCGGGCATCTCAAGGTCGCTCCCGAACACACCGATCCGGGCGTGCTCAGGCTCATGAAGAAGCCCGACGCGGCCGACTACCAGGGCTTCGCCCAGGCCTTCAAGAAGGCCAGCGACAAGGCGGGCAAGAAGCAATTCCTGGTGCCCTATTACATCGCCTCGCATCCCGGCGGCGACCTGAACGCGATGATCGACCTGGCGGTTTTCCTCAAGCGCGACGGCTATCGCCCCGACCAGGTTCAAGACTTCATCCCCGCGCCCTTTGATATCGCGACATGCATGTATTATACGGGTCTTGATCCGTTTACCGGCAAGGAAGTTTATGTCGCCCGGCATCCGCGGGACCGCAAGCTCCAGCGTGCCTTGCTCCAGTTCTTCAAGCCGGAGAACTATTTCGAGGTTCGCAAGGCCCTGATGGAAGCGGGCCGGCAAGACCTGATCGGCAATGGCTGCGCTTGCCTGATTCCAGCCCAGCCGCCCAAGGCCGCTCTGAGTGCGCGGATGGAGAAGGCGAACGAAGCACTGGGCGAGGGGAAGTACGTCCACCAGATCCCTGACCGAAGATCGACCGGTTACCGGCCGAGGCGAAAGAATGCACGACATTGGCAGGGGAAGAAATGAGGCTGATTGTGCGGGATACTTGACGAGACTGGAACCACATGCGTAGTCAGAAGGGAAGTCGTCGGATCGTGGTCAGGGACGTCGAGTATCGTTGGCGGGCCACGGGCAATGACGGCTACATTTCGATCGGGACCTGGCCCTCGAGCAACGTCGGCCCCTACATTCATGGCAACCTTGGATATCATGAGATTTGGATTGATCAGGGCGACGGGTGTCGTTCCTCAGCCGGGAACCAGATCGTCATCACGAACCTCATCATCCACCGGATCATCGAGCACGCTATCGCGGCTTACGGTTACGACCCACAAGTACAGGGAAAGGACCTCAACCTGATGACTCTTGACGATGTGGTCGAATGGCGCGATGCAATCCGCAGCCAACCCGGCCAAGAGTGAACCGGTCGGCGAGCGCGGGTTGCCCAATCCGGGCTACCGGCCGGGGAGGAAGACGGCACGAAGCCAGAACAGGAAATACGAACAGAAAGGACAATGGACACCATGAGTGAAAAGACTCAAGCAACACTCGAGAACTTGCGCCTGGCAATCCATGGAGTGACGGCTCCATTTTCGTGTGCTGGAACATTTGTTCCGGAGAAGCCGGTTGCATTGGTTTTCCAGGATGGCGACAGGCTTGAAGTCCACCGAGCAAAGAACGAGTTTGACCAGAAGAACGAACTGAAGCTGTTGCTTGAACACTGCAAGCCGGCTCCTTTTGGCGAGGGGAAGAAGACCCGGTACGACCGTCAAGTACGCGACGCGTTTCAACTCAAGGCCGAGAATGGAGGATTCACCGTCGAGAACTTCGACCCTGACTCGGCCGACATCTTGAAGAAGATCCAGCGCGAACTCGTTCCGCACGACCCCAACCCCATCTCGGCGGAACTCTACACCGTTAAC
>JBMFUH010000873.1:0-3354 GCA_049966735.1 Isosphaeraceae bacterium | reverse complement strand
CGGCTTGACATGCTACCACCAGCCTCGGCCGGCGCGAACCGCGTCTTACACCCACAGCGAACCCTGCGATCGTTGATCCGTGTACAAGCCGGCTGTAAACCGCTCTGACTTCGAGAATCGTGCACGGCGTACGGGGGGCCGAGTCGGGCATGGGAATGCTGGCAACGGTCGTGGATCGACCGCGGGGCCGATCCACGATGGCTTGTGATCTGGAGCCAGTGAATTCTGGCACGCAAACCGGTTCACGCCGGAATCGCCCGCGGAGCCTTGAGCGGGTAGCCGTCGGGGTCTTTGCCGCGAACCTTGCGCCAGAGCACCTGAATCGTCGGCACGTTGATCGTGACGATGAAGAGCTTGCGCAAGGGGCCGGGGGGAGATTCGAGCGGACGAACGCCGTGCCAGGAATGCGCGGTGCGCTGGAAGAGCAGGCTGCCATTGCCGCGCGGGTCGAGCGCCGCGGCAACGCCCAGCTCGTCGAACGACGGAGCCGAGTGGGTGTTGAGCCGCTTCTGATCGTCCATGATCAAGATCCGGCCGCCCCAGCTCGTTTCCCAGTCTTCCTCGGTATTGAAGTAGAAGATATGGGTGCCCAGCTTGCGGCGGGCGTCACAATGCGGGGACACGCCGCAGCCTTGCCAGGCGTAATACCACTCGAGTGTCAGGATGTAGGGCGCGCTTGAGCGCAAGCCGAACATCCGCCGCACCAGCGACTCGTACGTCTCGCCCTGAAGCTCGGCGATGAACTCGCGCCAGGGTGGGGCGATGTCCAGGCTTGGGTGATAGTGCAAGAGGTATCGGTCGTGGTATCCCTGTCCAAAGCCGCGCTTCACTCCCTCCCAGCGATCAAACAGCGCGACGTCGGGCAAGGTTCGCCGCAACTGCTCGTGACCCTCCGCAGTCAAGATCCCGGGAATGTCGACCCAGGGATACGGTTGCCGCTGCTGGAACGACTCGTGAGAGACGTGATCCAAACAGTCGCGATTCAGGTACTCCATCACTCATCCTCGCTGAATTTCGAGCCAGCGCGATCGTTCGCGGAAAGCATGTCTGGGAAGGATAAATGGATCTCCCATTGATTTCCGGTGACCGCGATCAGGACCGATCTCCCTTGACAGACCTACAGACATGATCCGTCTGTGCCGCCAGATTATAGCAATTATCGGATTCGCACCAACTCCGCAATGAGGGAATCGGCGCTGGGAGCCCGCGCCACTCCACGCAGGCGTGTGCACGGGTCGTGGAATGAGCCTCATGATCATGGATCGGACCAGCCGATCATCCGAGATAGGCGACCTTCTCGTCGACCCGGGGAGAGCCATGGCGGCTGCCCGCGCGGATTCGACGATTGCTGACATGTGAGACGACCTGAAGCCGCCCAAGGCGGGCGAGCTCGGGCCGGCTGTGACGGCTCCTCCTCGAAGTCCTTTCGTGGGTTGAGTCTCCATCCGCGCGTCTTGCCCGTGTCGCGCCTGAGCAAAGGGACTGGACCCCATTGCATCGGGGGCTGTTTCTCGATCTCGCCCGGGGACGACGGGTCCCGCCGTCGGCCTCCCGTCATCGGGCGTCGTTCTCAGACGGAGGAATCCGGAATGGCCGCGCACGTTCTCCGCAAGGCATCCCGCCAGGGATTGAGATTCACGACCATCGAGCTTTTTGGCATCCGTCACGTCCACGGCACAGCGGTTCCCCTGAACGGCCGCACCCTCCGCGAACAGACTGAGGAGGCATTGCATCTGCTCGATGTCGCGTTCCGGGCGCACCGAGCCCGCGGTTCGGTGATTGAGCAGACCGTCTTCCTGGCCCAACCGAGCCAGGTTGACGAATGCCGCCGGATCGTCGGGGAGTTCCACGGGGCTGATTTACCGGCAACCAGCTATGTCCCCCAGCCTCCGTGCGACGGCTCACTTCTGGCGATCGAGGCCCACGCCGTTGCTCGGGGACGAAGCGAAATCGAGATCGAGCGTCCTGAAGATCAGCTTGTCTTGCTCCGCCAGGACGGCCTGAGCTGGGCCTTCTGCGCTCCGGTGGTTCCGGGAAAATCGACTCCAAGCGTTTATGAAGACACGGCGAGCACGCTGGGCCGGATTGAATCGTTACTTCAGGAAGGCGGTTTCCGCTTCGACCAGGTTTTGCGGACGTGGCTTTACCTGGGGGGCATCGTCGCCCCGGAGGGCCCGACCCAGCGGTACAAGGAGCTCAATCGCGCCCGGGCTGATTTCTACCAGGAGATCCCCTTCCTGGCCGACCATCCGCGCGAGGGGCGGAGCGGTCGGGTCTTTCCGGCTAGTACGGGCATCGGCACCGAGGGCCGGCGGCTGCACGCCAGCGCGATTGCCCTGGCAAGCCATCGCGGCGACGTGATCGCCAGACCGCTGGAGAACCCCCGCCAGACCGCGGCGTACGACTATTCCCGGACGTACAGCCCGCGGAGTCCCCGATTCTCGCGGGCCATGGCGGTGGCTTGTGGATTGGACAGCATCATCTTCATCTCCGGCACGGCCAGCATCACCCATTCCGAGTCGCGACATCCGGGCGACGCGGTCGCCCAGACCCACGAAACCCTGGATAACATCGAGGCCCTGATCTCCGAGGCGAACCTTGCTCGCCACGATCTCCATGGGTTCGGCAGCTCACTGGAGGGTCTGGGAGTGGCGCGGGTTTACGTCAAGCGGCCGGAAGATTATCCGAGCATTCGTGAGGTTTGCAACCGGAGGCTGGGCGACCTGCCGATCACCTACACGCTGGCCGATGTCTGCCGTCCGGAATTGCTGGTGGAAATTGAAGGCATCGCGTTTTCCCGCAGAGAGCCTGTTTCCTCGACCAGCGTGCCGCGCGGTCCGCACTTCCGGGACCTTGCTCCCCGGCCGACGGTTACCGCGGCCGGGCGGTAGGCCCCCCGGGACGTGGAACGAGGTGTGTTACCGCGACCTTGCTCGCTTCGAGAAGCGAGTGGACGCCGCGATGAGCGTCTGGCGCGCTGGGCAAACACATTGCCCAGCGCCGGCAAGACCAGAGAATTTTGCTGGTATGACCCAGCAAAAGATCCGAGTAGAATGAGGGGTGAGAGCCACACTGAGAAGATCGATGATCGGGCATTCTCGAAGGGAACCGCACGAAGCTGCCCAGGTCAGGGACGGCGAGTGTTCGCTGGAGATCCATCTCATGGGCACGCCCATCCGCCTGACTCTGGTTGTCATCGCCCGGGGCGCCGCCGCCTTCGTCGCCCTGATAGGATGCGTGGTTCTGCTCGGTTGGTTTCTCGACTTGGGCTGCCTCCCGGTTTTTGGTCCACCTGAAACGGGAGTCCTTCAGAACGAATGTAAATACGAGTATATTGAGCTGTCTTTTTGCGGT
>JBMFUH010000872.1:0-3360 GCA_049966735.1 Isosphaeraceae bacterium | reverse complement strand
ACCCCGAGTACAGCGAACAGGACCGCTCGGCGCTGCCCACTTTCCCGGCCTCCAAGGATGATCTCTTCGCCTACGACGTGGTGATCGTGGGTGACGCCGACCCGGCCTTCCTGAGCCATTCCCAGATGCAGAACCTGACCGAGTTCGTGACCGAGAAGGGGGGAGGAATCCTCTTCATCGCCGGCGAGGCGTTCAATCCGCTGGCCTACCGGGCCACGCCGCTGGAGACCTTGCTGCCCATCGAGCTGGCCGATGCCCGCAACCCCACGGCCGTGGGCAACGCCATCACGTCGTACCGCGGCGAGCTGACCGTCGAGGGGCGGTCCAGTCCCATCTTCCGGTTCGGCGAGACCGAGGCCGAAAGCGCCCAGATCTGGCAGAACCTGCCCGAGCTGTACTGGTACTTTGAAGCGCCCCGGAAAAAGCCGGGTGCCCTGGTGCTGGTGGAGCACCCCACCGTCACCGGCAGCGAGGGGAAGCTGGCCCTCGTCCTCTACCAGTTCGCCGGCGCGGGGAAGGCCATGTTTCACGCCTTCGACGACACCTGGCGCTGGCGGTTCCGCGCCGGCGACCGCTATTTCGGCCGGTTCTGGGTGCAGGCGGTCCGCTTCCTGGCGCGTTCCAAGCTGGTCGGCCAGCGCAAGGCCGAGATCCAGACCGACCGCAAGCAGTACGAACGAGGCCAGCCGATCCAGCTCCGGGTCCGTTTCCCCAACCCGGCCCTGGCGCCGGCCGGAAACAAGGTGACCGTCCAGGTCGATCGCGGCGGACTCCGACCTCGCAAGGTGACGCTGAACAAGCTGCCCGGCGTCCGCAACGTGTTCGAGGGCGCGCTCGCCCAGGTCGCCGAGGGCGATTACCGGGTCATCCTGCTCGAGCCGGTCCTCGAGCCCATGCCCACGGCGAATTTCCGGGTCGACGCCCCGGCCAGCGAGTTCGAGCGGATCCCGATGAATGAGTCCGAATTGCTCCGCGCCTCCGCCACGACCGGTGGCAAGTTCTACACGCCGCTCTCGGCCGATAAGCTGAAAAGCGAGCTGCCCAAGCCGTCGAAGGTGCCGCTGGACACCGACCCGCCAATTCCGCTCTGGAACACCTGGCCGGTGCTGGGTTTGTTTCTGGCGTTGATCACCCTGGAATGGATTCTCCGCAAGCGAAGGCAAATGGTATGATCGTTGCTATCCAGTACGGTGCGCCCCGAGGAACCGCCCGGCCGCGGAAGAGGCCCCGTCAAGTCTGTCCTTTCCCCATCTTGAGGAATCCCGCGACCGAGGCCCAGCAGGTCTGGGCCGGGAGGGGTTGATGAGCGAGCGTCTCCTGAAGTCTCGAATCTCCGCCCTGCGAGGGCAGGTGCGCCGGCTTCTGGTACTTCATGGATTCTCCTGGGTGATTGCCACGGTCATTCCCCTGGTGATCCTGGCCGGCCTGGCGGACTGGCTCTTTCATCTCGACCTCGTCTTGCGCGGCACCCTCCTGGTCATCGTCACGGGCACGGGGCTCTGGATGCTCGCCCAGCGGGTGCTCCGGCCGCTCTTGGTCCGGTTCGCCGATCTCGACATCGCGCTGAAGATCGAACAGCGCTGGCCCGGGCTGCATGATCGCCTCGCCAGCACCATCCAGTTCCTGCGCTTAAACCCGGTTGATGAACGCTACGGCTCCCCCGCGCTCCGCGAGGCCACGATCAAGCAGGCCGTCGAGGAGACGAAGTCGATCGATTTCCGACAGGCCATCGAGTACCGGCCGATCATCCGGATGGGGGCGCTCGCCGTGCTGGCCCTGGTCTCAGCCGCGCTCCTTGGCTTCGGCGCGCCCTTTTCCAGCCGGCTGGCCCTGCGCCGGCTGTTCGTCCCCTGGGGTGGAGATCGCTGGCCCCAGGCCACTCACCTGGCCCTCCAGGAACGCGGCACGACGCTGAAGATCGCCCGGGGAGATTCCTTCACCCTCTCGGTCCACGTGCGCAAGGGAGACCGGATTCCCGAATCGGCATACGTGACGTACGCGTTCGTCGACGGCGAAGAACTCACCGAGCCGCTCCGAGCCAGCGAGGGAGGCGGATTTCATGGCCGCATCGACACGGTGAACCAGCCGTTCAAGTTCTCCGTCCGCAGCGGCGACGACACGAGCTCGATCCGCGACGTGGCGGTGAAGGTCGTACCACCCCCGGCGCTCAATCGCCTGACCGTCCGGCTGGTCTCGCCCAAGTACACCGGCGTCCCGCCCCAGACGCTCGCCTCGGGGCTGAACTCGTTCCGCGCCCTGGAAGGGACGAAGATCGAGCTGGACGCCCAGGCCAACAAGACGCTCGCCACCGCCGCGCTCTATCTGGGCGACCAGCCGGCCGCCGAGCAGGTGGCGTTCAATCCCGCCCGGACCGGCTTCAAGACGGCCTTCCCCGTGAAGGACAACGTCTCGTTCCACCTCGCGCTCCAGGACGACGAGGGGTTCCGCAATCGGGATTCCGCTCATTATGACGTGAAGATGTTTCGTGATGATCCTCCGCGCGTGGTCATCGCCGAGCCCAGGACCGACCGCGACATTCCGGCCGACGCCGTGGTGCCGATCCAGATCGAGCTGGACGACGACTTCGGCCTGCAATCGTCGAGGATCATGTACAAGGTCGCCTCCGGCGATTCCGAACCGCACAATCCCGTGGCGATTCCGCTCTGGGTCGACCCCGCCCAGGCATCGGCCGCGAGCCAGCCCGTGCCGGTCAAGCACCAGGAAATCGACCACGTCTGGAAGCTGGAATCGCTCAAGCTGGCCGTCGGCTCGATCCTCACCTTCCACGCCGAGGCCCGCGACTATGATTCGATCAAGGGCCCCAACCTGGGCAAGAGCCGCGAGATCCGCCTGCGCATCGTCTCCAAGGCGGACGCCGCCCGCCAGTTTGACGACGCCCGCCGCGAGCTGCGCGAGGAGATCGCGCGAGTCCTCACCATGCAGCGGCAGGCGATCACCCCCGTCGACGAGGCCAGGCGCACCCTGGCCCAGACCAATCGCCTGCCCCGCGCCCAGCGAGAAAACCTGAACAACGCCGGGTTGATCCAGCGCCAGGTGGGCAACCGGCTGAGCAACCGCGACGAGGGGCTGGAACAGCGGCTCCAAGGCTTGCTGAACGACCTGCGCAACTTCAAGATCGACAATCCGGAAGCCCAGGAGCAGATGAAGCGGATGCTCGAGCGCCTGGGGAAGGTTCGCGATCAGCACGCGGAGCCGGCCGACCAAGGTCTCAGCCAGGCCAGCAAGAGCCTGGCGCAGCTTCCCGAGCCTGATGCTGGCGCCCAGCAAAAGGCCGGCTCGCCGCTGGAGAACGCCAAGCAATCGCTGGCGGAAGCCAAGGCCAACCAGAAGGCCATCGCC
>JBMFUH010000871.1:0-3363 GCA_049966735.1 Isosphaeraceae bacterium | reverse complement strand
GGCGAGCCGATCGATCTCGCCGAGGACGCCAGCCTCGGCCCACTGTGCTCGTTCCAGGTCATCGGCCAGGACGCGCAGCTCCAGGGAGGTCCCCAGGACGTTCTCATGAAAAAACGTGTACTCCGCGGCGTCGATCCTCTGGCCGCCGGCAAGCAAGCACAAGAAAAGAGGCAAGACAGCGAAGAGCCTGAAGGCGGTGGGCATGAGCATGTCCGGGAAAAGGAGGCGGGGAACACTCGGTGCGGCTCATCACCCTGGCTTGCCGGCACGCTTGATCGCGTGGGAGTTCCCGGAGCGGGTTTCTCGGGCCACGAACCAGGCTAACAGACGGCCCCGCGCGGTTCAATGAAAGCTGCAAAGCGCCGGGGGTTGTTGCGCAGATCCCTTGAATCATGGCCTGGAACCTGCAAGTCAATTTGCCTTCAGGTTGGAAATCCGCGACGGATGCGGATAGGATGAAGTTTCCTCCAACTGATGGGGAGTCGGGCCGTGAATCCGCCGAACTTCCGCCGGATTCCCAGGGCAAGCAGAGTTGCGGGCGGCTCCTCTCTGGCCGCTCCGGTCAGGAAGGATGGTTCATTCGCAAAGCGCGAAGCGCGGATTGTCGGGATCGGTGCAGATCCGGGGCAATTCGCCCCCTTCCAGGAACTTCAGGCTGGCCCATGACGCTCGATTACCTCGTCTCGATCCTCAAGCTCATCCTCATCGACCTGGTGCTCTCCGGCGACAACGCCGTCGTCATCGGCCTGGCGGCCTACCTCTTACCGCCCAAGCAGCGCAGGCAGGCGATGATCTGGGGCTGCGGGATGGCGATCTTGATGCGCGTCGCCCTGACCCTGATCGTCGCGCAACTGCTCCTTTTTCCTGGCCTTCGTTTCGTGGGGGCGATCCTCTTGGTCTGGATCGCCTGCAAGCTGATCAAGGAGGAATCCGAGTCGCGCGATGCCACCAGACCACCGCCGACCACCTTGCTCAAGGCGATCACCCGCATCGCGATGGCCGACTTCATCATGAGCCTGGACAACATCGTCGCCATCGCGGGGGCCAGCGAGTCCGACCCGGTTCGCGTCATCGTCGGCCTGGCCCTGTCGATCTCGATGCTCCTGCTCTTAAGCGCCGTGATCATGGAAATCATGAGCCGGTATCGCTGGATCGCCTACTTGGGCGCGGCCGTGCTGGCGTGGACGGCGGCCGACATGATGGTTCACGACCTCGATCAGATCGTCTCGGGCGGATGGGGCCGGGAGCTCGCTCACCATCTGCCAATGTGGGCCGCCTGGACATTGCGGCTCGGTGTCACGCTCCTCTGCCTGACGACCAACCTCTGGTGGCCGACCTCACGAGCCGCGGCCACGATCGAGCACGACGATCAGGATCAGGCAGTTCACTCACTGGAGCACGTTCTCGATTAACTTGGGGGGAGTTCCTGGCATGACGGAATGCAACTCAGAAGGCGTCCCGGCGACCTTGAAAGAGGAATCCTCCGAGCTCCTGGGCGCACTCCCGTCGGAGCTGTCCTGGCTCCTGATCGCGGCCGGCATCGGCGGCGTCCTCCTACCTGGCCCTGTCGGCACGCCCTTCTTGCTTCTGGGCGGGGTCTCGCTCAGCCCTCGGTTCTTCGCGAATCTGGAGAATCGCCTCCGCAAGTGGTTCCCGAGATGCCACCGGCGGGGAGTCCAGCAGATCAGACGCTACCTCGCCGACATGGAGCAACGCTATCCCTGGACGTTTTGATCGAGCTCGCGCCCAGGTCGGGCCGTGCCGGCAGGATGAGATCGCGCGAGCAGGAAGTGGCTCGCGCGGCCCTGGGCGATTGCGGAGACCCGCCCTAGCGCGATGTCGCGGTGGAGGCGGGAAGTGAGGCGGCCACTGGCCCCGGCCGTCGAGCCGCCGGCGCGGGGGCTGGCTTCCTGGGCAACTTCTCGTCCCTCATGGCGGTGTTGTAGACGAACGAGGCCATGATGACTGCGGCCTGTTTCAGGTCGTCGCCCTGGATATTGTCAAAGACGTCCTGGTTCGAGTGATGGGTCCTGGTGCCGTAGTGGATCTCGTCCTGGATGAACTGGAAGCCCGGCAGGCCGACGCCGTCGAACGAGAGGTGATCGGTGCCGCTGGTGTTGGCAAGTGTCAGGGTCGAGGCTCCCATCTCACGGAAAGGCTGAAGCCACTTGCGGAAGATGGGCCGGACCGCCTCATTGCCCTGCATGTAAACGCCCCGGATCTTGCCGGTACCGTTGTCCAGGTTGAAGTAACCGGCGAATTTCTGGAACTCGGACTTCGCCTGGTCAGACGCCTTGCCGTCCGCCGAGTCTTTCTTCTCGGCGGGTGGCTGGGGATTGCCGAACATGGCCGCCACCGCGTCGTACGACTTGCCGAAATGCTGGGCCACGTAGGCGCGGGAGCCCAGAAGGCCCTGCTCCTCGCCGGACCAGAGACCGATCCGGATGGTTCGCCGGGGCTTGAGATCGAGCGCCTGGATGATCCGGACGACCTCCATGGCCGTGGCGACGCCAGCCCCGTTGTCGGTGGCGCCGGTGCCGCTCTGCCAGGAATCGATGTGGCCGCCCAGCATCACGACCTCGTCCTTCAGGTCGGTGCCGGGAATCTCGGCGATCGTGTTGTAGGCCATCAGGTCGTCGTCGTGAAACCGCACGGCAAGATCGACCTGCATTTTCAGCTTTACTCCCTGCTCGATCATCCGCGCCATCCGGTTGTAGTGCTCCTTGGCCACGACGATCTGAGGCGGGATCTTGGGGGCGTCCTTGTCCCAGACCGAGATCCGCCGGGCCGGCCGCCCGCCTCCTGCCGCCGGCGTCGGGAACGCCGAAACTCCCGGGACGCTGGCCTGCGCGACGAAGAGCGTGCCCCCGTCTCCCTCGGCGCTGCATTCCACCAGAAGCGCGGCCCCCTCGTCGGCCAGGAACTTGCTCTTCTGCCGGGCCAGCCCCATCTGGGCTCGCATCTCCGGGCTGAACTGGTTGCGCCGCGCCGGGGGCTGTGCGCTTCGAGATGTCGGACCGCGGGTGGGGGCTGGGCCGTCGGCGCGGAGGCCGCGGCCACCGCGATCTCCCTGAGCCTGTCCCGCCGCCGCCCCGGGCGCTCGGTTGCCCGACTGGTTCGTCATCCGGCTCGGCCGGAAAGGGGTGGATTCGCCGGCGTTGGCCAGCTCGAGCAGTTGGCTATCCGTCTTCCGATGTGCCAGCGGCTCGAACCGGGCCGAGACCTCCCGGAGCGGACCGGTGAGCACGATCGCTCCCTTGAGCTTGCCCTTGAACCTGGCGAAGTCCGCCGCGGATTTGGCGTCAAAATAGACGACGGGCGCCACGAGCGTTCCCTCGGTGGAAGGCGACCACCCCTTGGGAA
>JBMFUH010000870.1:0-3368 GCA_049966735.1 Isosphaeraceae bacterium | reverse complement strand
CCACATACATGTTGAGTGGCGAGATTCCGTTCTAATAACGTGACGAATACATGATCCCTTCCGCCACGCCGAAGCCCACGCCGGAGGCCAGCCCCCAGAGTGCCGCCCCGCGCCAGCCCATGCCGGTCGCGTCGCGCCGGTAGTACCCCAGAAGCGGCAGCGCCTTGCAGAGTTCCTCGCAGAGCCCGACGCCGCAGGTGAAGCCGACGAAGCTCAGAAGCAGGTTCGATTGAGGATCTTCAGCCGAGACATAGGACCAGCCGATGAACTTGATGATGTAAAAGATGAGCAGGATCACGCCCCGCCCGCGCAGCCAGACGCCTTGCGTCGCCGAGGCGGCGAACTGAAAGCCGAGCAAGATGAGGATGCCCGCGGTTCCCGTGAACAAACCGACCAAAAGCAGATGATGCGGTGTCTTCTTTTCCCCCGGGAAGAGGAGCAGTGCAAAGCCCCAGAAGCAGGCCGCCGCGATCGCACCATAGATCCAGTGGGCCCACGTGGCGCGTGGCAGGTGGGCCGTTGTATCGAGCTTGCCTTCGGGCAAGACGTTGAGGAGTTCGTCCAGGGACAGGCCCTCGGGAGACTTGATCGCCTGGATCCGAGAGAGAGTCTCGGACCCCGCGTGTTGCATCGTCGCCTTCAACCGGGCCTCGACGGTTGCCTCCTTGGGCGACAAGAACGAGAGGATGAGGGGAATGAGGGCCAGCGAGAGCGCCAGGTAGAGAAATTCTCGGGGCGATGCCTGACCAGCCTCGGGCGGCAGCGCCGACGCATCATTCCGGTACGAAGAGGATCTCGCTCCAGTGCTGGCAGAGGACCGGGGCGCTTGTGCTATCGAGCTAGGTTTCTGCTCAAGACCGCGCGCGGGGGTGAAGGTCTCCTCGAGCGCGTAGACGTCCTCCGGCCCTGCCGCCGGCTCGAGCTCGGGAACAGGCATCTTCAGGACGTTAGAGCACGCGGGGCAGCGCACCGACCGTCCCGCCAGGTCATCCCTGGCCGAAAGCTTCTTGCCACACTGGCAATGAAAGGAAATCGCCATGACTCCGCACTCCCCTTGCATGTGCGTTTATCAGCTCAACTCTGACATGGTACTGGCGCCTGTGGAGAGAAATGTCGCCGCTCGACCGAACCAACGCTATCAGGATATCATGCTTGGCTCGGTCGACCAATGTGAATTGTCACAAATTGGCTTGCCTCAATCTGTCCCGGCTTGCCTCGGCATTTGGGCCAGCGAAGGGGGTGGAAGATCGACCATTCCGAGTGGAGTCTCCAGCGCGGTCAGAGGAGCGCTGACCAGTGGAGCGATGTTGAAGAGGGTTGCCACGGTCGTCAGGCAGATCCAAGCGGTGCCGGGGACCCTGTAGGACAGGCTGTACTGAATCGATCAGGAGCTTCACCCTGCCAGACCGCGACGAGCAGCAGTACCAGGGCAGCGGCGTGAGCAAACGAATCGGCCAGGATCTCCAGTCCGTGGGTCACTCGCAAGACCATTGGCATCCGCGAGGGCGGGATCAGACCAACGCCACCCACCATCATGAACAGGGCGAAGCCCAGCGCCCAGAACAAATCAAGACGGTCCCGTTGCCAGGCGATCAGAATCGGCAAAGAAGCCACGACGAAAAGCAGACTACGGGTCAACAGGACCGGGATCAGCACGTCGAAGCCAGGTATTTGCAGGCCCAGAACGTTATCTTGCTGATAGTAGGGAACGACGATCGGGGCGACCAGCATCCCGATGCCGAAATAGATGAAGGGAAAGGCCAGCCAGGCCAGGACCAGCCGGATCGCCCAGGCTACGATGGAGCGGTCCGCGCGGAACGAACGAATCTGGCGAGCGAACGATCGATGTCGCACTTCGTCCGCCGGCTGAGCGAGAGCTGCCAGGACGGCACAACCGATCAGGCACATTACACCCTGCGAAGTCAAAGTGTGCAGCCAGCCTGTCTGCCAGTTCGTGAAGATTCGCGCCTCCAGAACCGTGTTCACCGAGAAGGCGATCCAGGAGAACCATGTCAGGACCAGCCAGCGCGTCGTGAAACCATGCGCCAACCCGCCGGCGATGGGGAAGAGCCCCAATGCCATCAAGATCCCAATCGAAGAAACAATCGAGACGATGTGCGTTCCGTTTCCGCGGGGCGCAGGCAGGGGAGGAAAGCCGGCCGCGGCGGCGATGGCTCCCCCCAGCATAAGTCCGACGATGAAACCTGATCCGGCCAGGAAGAATTTGCCGGCCCACACAAGGGCTTTTTCCGCGGTCATGGCAGAGATCTCCCAGGGTCTTCGCACGTCGAAAAACCGCATTCGCACGTCACGGCGCTTTGAGTCCTGAATTGTATTCGGACTCGAAAAGCAATTATCAAACCACCAAGGAAATGACCTCTGGCCGCGGGCCCACGGACCGGAGCGCGGAAGGGAACAAGGTTCTCCTCGCCTGGGGAAGAATCTGAACTGCACCGTTGATCCCGACCCTGATTCGGAATCAACTATGACTGTGCGAGCAGCACGTACCGTCGTCGTCAATCGCGAGGCTGCGAGGAGGTTTCAAGCAAAATGACCCGACTGGGAGTCCTTGTTTCGTTGATTGTGTTAGTTTCACCCCGACTGGACGGGGGCGCACTGGTAACGCTCTTCCAAAAGGGAACAGCGGTCAAGCTGAATGGCCAGGGCTTCCCTGTTCGCTTCGAGCGATCAGGCAAACCATTGCTGCCGAGCCCTGAAGCGGAGAAACGAGCGGGCACGCTTTCACTGGGTAAGGCGAAGTACAGTCTGGACACGCCGACCGAGACCCGGCGACTCGACGAGGGGCGAGTTCAATACGTCTTCGCGGTGCCATCGCGACCGAGGATCACCCTGGAGCTGACCGTAACCCTCCATGTGAACGCCGCGGGTGCGAGCTTGCGCCGGGACATTACAATCCGCGCCGATGAAAAGCTCGCGAGTGATCTGACCGTGAGCTGGCCTCTCATGCCAAGGCTCGGATCGGACACGTGGCTGCCCCGGATCGACGGCACGGGCGGTCCGCTCGGCGACCAGCCCGCCGCGCTTTATCAGTTCGCCGGGTTAGCCCCGGGCGACGGAGCGCATCTGGCCATCCCCATGGTCTCGACGCCTCTGCCCAGCTCGGCCCTCCGCGCGACCGTCCTGACCGACCCCTTCTTTTCGACGCGCTTCGCGCGGGGGGCCGTCGCCTGGCGCTACCCGGCGGCGGTTGGTCTTGAAGGCAAGATCGAGAAGCGATCGCTGGCTCTGGTGATCCACGAGGGAGGCCCGGAAGAGGCGATCGCCGCGTTTTTTCGCGAGGCGCTCTCCGACGTCCCGCCCGGTCCGCCTTGGCTGCACGAGATCGCCATGGTCGACTACGACTTCAT
>JBMFUH010000869.1:0-3389 GCA_049966735.1 Isosphaeraceae bacterium | reverse complement strand
CTGGACCTTGGTCTTGCCGCCATCCAGCGGAGCCTCTTCCGCACCTGCCGAGAGTCGCAATGACGTGATCATTGCAGCAAGTGAACCGTCGTCCCCGGGGACGAACACGGCCCACCGCGGAGCGCCCGATTCCGGGTCGATCCCGAGCTCGAGCCGGGTATCGTGGAACGTGCTCCATTCGCCGACCATCTGGGGATTGAAGAAGGAGATGACGGCCTCCAGCCGCTTGCCCAGCCTATCCGGCTCATGACTTGCCCGTTTCCAGGCCGCCAGCGCGGCCGCCGGATGGGGCGCGGGCGATCCCTGGAACAAGCGCAGCACCTCCGCGGCCTGGCGTTCCGGATGATCCAGGCGCACGCAGACCGCCTCCGGTCCGGTCGGCCTCGCGGCGGCCTGGCTGCGAACCATCGGCAGAGCGCAGCACAGAAGAACCGCGAAAGTCGGCCATCGCGCAAGAACAAACAGATGCATGACGGATTCGATGGCGAGGTCTCCTGAGAATACCGCTCTTGAGCCGGGTCGTTCAATGAATCAACCACTTGAGTGGCTATTGTGGTCCGCGCAGGATGAGCCGGCAAGCCGAACGCCGCGGATGTCTCATACGCTTCACCGCGGGCAATCCGGCGTTCGATCGGATGGCGTGTGTTACCGGGCCCTGGTCTCGCCTGTCACGGGCCGAATAGCCAGATCCTCCGGCGGGGCGAGGACCACAACCTGGTCGCTCGAGAACAGCCGTCTCGTGTAGTGCGATGTGATGAACTCCAGCAGATATGAGTGCGACCTGGCGATCTCACCGTAGAGCTGACCGACCACCGACGAGTCGGGCCTGGTGGAGAGAGGAGAGAGGAGCACGACCCGCGGCATCGCCTGGCGGATAGCCCGCAGGTTCTCCTGGGCGGCGGCGGGGGAGCTGAAGACGTCCGGGACGTAGAGGGTCATGCGGCCGCTCGCGGGACGATTGACGAAGGCGTAATACTGGCTGTCGAACGGGAAGACCAGGATCGGGTCGTCGCGGTCGGTGACCTCGCGCACCAGGCGAAGGGCCGAGATGACCGGGCTGTCTTTTCCCGAATCCAGCGGATGGGCCAGCTCACGCAGCTTGCCGCCAGACCAGTTTGCCGGTGGAGAGAGATCGGTCCGGCCGTACGGAGTGAGGCCCAGGCCGATCGCCAACGTGAGGAGCGCGTAGGTCACGCCCATTGCCTGGATCGCCCAAGGTCGGGCCGCGTTGGCACCGTCTCGCGAGCGGAACGCGACGAGTTCGGCAACAAGGATCATCGCGCCGAGGGTCGCGGGCGGAAGCACCTGAAGCAGGTGCGACCCGTCCTTGCGATGCAGGGCCTGGTGAAACGTGGATCCCCCGACCAGCACGATCGCCAGGAGCAGGGTTGTGCGCCGCGTCCTCCGGTCCTGAGCCTCCGCGCGTAGCCACCAAGCGCCACAGATCAGGTAGGTGACGGGAACAAAAAGATAGCCGATGACCAGCAACGAGCCGGGCGACAGGGGATCGGCCATCGAAAATGGCGGCAACGGCAAGGCCATCGATCTGGCCAGTTCGAGAGACATCCTGATCGTCACGGTTCCGTAGGCGAAGAGCCCCGTCCAACCTCGATTGGCAAGCAGGTATCCCGACCATGCGGCCAGGGGAAAAACGAAGCCAAGGAGGAAGGCGACTGACTCTCGTCCGGGAGGGCGAAGCCGGTCGAGAAGCTTCCCGGTCTGAATCAGGGCGAAAAACGCCAGGCAGGCGAGGCCCCCGAGCGTCCCCACGTCCCAGCGAAAGAGCCAGCCCAGCCCCACCCAGAGCCCGGTCAATGCCGCCCCCCGGATGCGCCGGGCTGGCGCGGTCGCGGCGAAGCTGTCAAGCAGCCAGAGCGTTCCCAGGGGGAAAAGCCAGATGTACCACTTGTAATACCTCGCCTCGAGCCAGTAACAGACGCAGGCCGCCAGCAAACCCCAGACAGCTTTTGTGTGGCGTGTTACCAGGGAATAAATGATCGCCAGGCAGGCCGCGAAGCCCACCGCGCACGCGAGGGTCTCGCCGATCAGCGACCCGCTCAGCCGATACCAGAGCGCGCTGGCGTAGTAGACAAGCGGCCCGTAGTGCACCAGGACGTCGACGCCGGGAACCTTGCCCCGGAGAATCTGGATGCCGCCTCCAAGCTGATATCCATGATCAAAATTACTTAGATAGGCATCACGTGTCGGACATGTCGTTACCTGGACCACGCAGAAGAGACCGAAGACCAGAAACCAGCCGGGGAGTTTGAACGTACTTTTTCGCTCTTCCATGATCGGCCTCATCCTTGAGTGAAATGCACGTGAACAACGTCTCAAGAGAAACGCGCGGGGACGATAGGTCGGCAGCCCGCATCATCGGTTCAAGCAACATCCGAGCAAGACGGATGGTTTTGCCCCAGGCCCAGCCGATCGGCCTGAGCAGGCGCGCGCGCCCCTTATCGGAGAACTCCCTTCAGCCGCCGCCGCGATCTCAAGAGCGGTCCCAGAACCGGATGCGACTCGAAGCGGTCGCGCTGAGCGCGGAGCCGCTGGCATTCCTCCGAGAGCCGGCGCTCGCTTTCCTGTGCCCGCAGCATCTCCGAGCAACCTCTCACCAGTTGTTCCTTGGCGTCGGTCAACGCGGCCTGCGTCCGCGCCAGCGCGGCCTGCGTCCGCGCCAGCGCGGCCTGCGTCCGCGCTAGCGCGGCCTCTGCCTGGGAAAGTCGCGCCTTCATCGCCTCAAATTGCTTCAGAGTTTCGATCCCTGCAAGTGCGAGACGATGCGTCAAGGCCTCGCACCGGCGCACGTCGCGCGCTTGCAACCATCCCATCCGCTCCGCCTCGGAGGCTGGCGGCCTCGCGCCTCCCAGCGCCTCGTAGACGGCCTGGGCTTCGTGATACACGGTCGCGGGCTCGTGATGAACGCAGTCTCGATCGAACACTTGCAGGGCGTCTGCTTCGTTCCAGGTCAGCCCGCAGAACCGCGCGGCGGCCGCGAGATCGTCGTGAAAACCGGGGGAGCCAAACCGGACGACGTTCGAGACCTGTGCTTCACTCTCCATGATCGCTTGCAATCTCCGGAAATGGACGTCCACCAGGTCCAGCGAGGTCCAGTAGCTGTACGCCCCCTGACTGCGCACGCACAGGCTGACTGCTATCTCGTGCGGCGAGCGGAGCAAGGGAACGACCACGACTCGGAGCGATCGGAACTCGCTCAAGACCTGTCGCCAGAAGGGCCAGGTCAAGACCGTTCGAGGGTCCTTGAACCCCGAGATCGTCCCCGACTCGACCAGCCCGGTCAAAAGCTGCCGGGCCTCGGCGAACAGCTCGTCGGGAATCGTGACCCCCGCCGGCCAGATTCCTTTTCGCTCCAGAAACCCGTTCAGGAC
>JBMFUH010000868.1:0-3391 GCA_049966735.1 Isosphaeraceae bacterium | reverse complement strand
CGACCAAGCATTCGCGAAACCAAGGGGTCGCGGGGGCTTGACCGCTGGACTGAGCGCGAATGCAGGTCGTTTCCCCAGCCGTGATGGTCAGCAACACACCCAAGAGGCAAGAGATCCATCGGCTGGCTGGGAAGGGGCAAGCAACTGAGTTTGTTTTGACCGTGAACATTCCCGTTCCAATCTTCAAGGAATGAGCTAGGGGAAGAACTTCCCGGTGTTCGGTCCGGACCGTGGCCCGCGGAATCTATTCCGCTGTGGCCGGATCGCGATAGTGTACAATCGGCGGTCGTTGATGTGGCACTTTTCGGGGGGGGGAGTGCCACGGCGGGCCCTTGATGATGAGGGTTGACACACGGGAACTCCAAGTGATGATCTTGATACGACTTCCAGCGCATGATCGGCGGGCCGACGGTCGATTTCGACGCCTCGAAAAGTGGCACTAAATGGCACTTTTTCGACGAAATTCCAGCCTCTGTTCACTGGTGTACAGAGGCCGAATCTCGGTATCGCGCGGGTCTCCCGACCCCTTTCGTGGGACAAGATTCCAATCTTGTCCTCTCGAATCAATGAACGCATCCTGGACAAGATCGATCCCGGCGCGCCGGGACCGTCCCACGGAGGCTCCGTTCGGCGTGGGCCCACCGCTCCCAATTCGGAGTGGGCAGCGAGCAGTGGGCAGCGGACACTGGGCAGGCATTGCCGATTCCCGATTTCCAATTCCCGACTCCCGATTCCCGTGCAGCCATGGGTGATTGTGCTCCAGGCGCGAGGCGCACGGTACCCCCTTTTTGCTAGCCTACCCATATTGTACACCACGTTGCGGGCGGCGGACCCCATCGAAGACCAAAAATCGCCTGGTGTCTCAGTAAAACAGTGATTTACGGAAAACTCCGCATCACGCGCAAAATCGCTTGTGGAGGCCGGCGAACCGGCTCAATCGCCGTCAAGGGCTTGCCACCTGGGAGGGAAAGCGGGCCGGGGCCCGGCGCGGAAAGCGGCACTGGGCCGGTCATGGAAGCACCCCATTTTGACAGTACCGGGCCCGTCCCGCTTTTCGCCCCCTGGCCAACCCGTGTGGTTGCGGCTTGCTCGCGGCTTCGGATCGGTTACACTTCCTCGCGCAGCGGTTCCTGCATTCCAAGTGTTGCGGCTTGCTCGCGGCTTCGGATCGGTTACACTGATGCCCACTCTCACGACCAACGTGGAGTTGTTGCGGCTTGCTCGCGGCTTCGGATCGGTTACACTACATCGCCCTGGTGACGTTCGCGCTGAACAGTTGCGGCTTGCTCGCGGCTTCGGATCGGTTACACTACCTTCCACGCAAGTCTGAGCCGTGAATGGGGTTGCGACCATTCACGGCTCAGAAAAGCGTGAGCTGCTCGCTGGCTTGCTCCACGGGTTGCCGCATTTTTCCCCAAAAGACCTGCATCCTTTCGAATTGCCTGTCGGTGACCTGGAGAATTCTCACCTCGCCATCGGGAGGCAGGTTGGCGCGCACGCGCTCGCAGTGGACCGCGGCGTTTTCGTCGCTGGGACAATGACGCCCATAGACGGAATACTGAAGCATCATGAAACCCTGATCGAGCAGGAAGTTCCGGAACTTCGCGTAGTTCTTCCGGGCAGCCGGCGTGGCGGTGGGAAGATCGAACATCGTCAAGAGCCACATGGATCGGTAGCTGCTGATGCGCACGGTGGATCGGCTCCGTTTGACACCTGGGTGCCGGGCGTCACCCTGGGGATGAGTAAACGATCGTCCTCTTTCCGGAGACAGCGCACGAAGCTGGCCGTGTAGCGGTGCAACGCGACCTGAAGGGGGCCCCGGTCGGTTCCGGCCGAAACCTCGTCGGTGAGCACTTTGAGCAGCTCCGCCTTAACCGGTTGAGCCAGGTCCCGCTCGCCGGACCACCAGAGCCAGCGGGCGCGCCGGTCGACTAACGGGCGCAGAGGCTCCATCAGGTCGTCCGCCAGACAGAACGCATTTCCCCGGTTGCGGTGCTGAACGCCCAGCGCCGGGTGCAGCCCGGCCGAGACGAGGGCCCGCGCCACGGCGGCCCTCACGATGGCGTAACCGTAATTCAGGAGCGCGTTCAGACCGTCGCCGTCGGCGTCGCGGTGAAACGGATGCAGCTCATCGATCGACGGGCGGGGCTGGTCCGGCGGGCTCTCGGCAGCGCCCGGCCCACCCTCCCGGAGGCTGGGCGGGTCCGCCTCGGCCCCCTCGATCAGCCAGGCTTGCCAGTAGATGCGCGCAGCCTGGCTTTCGTGGGCCTCCGCGTCTCCCGACTTGACGTCGCGGGCCATGGCGAGCAGCCTGCCGCGAGTCGGCGAATCCGGCGCGAGGTTTTCCGCCTGGGCAATGATCTTCGCCCTGACGATCTGCTGCCAGAGCCGCTTCCTGGTCGGGACGCTGGCGGAGATCTGGTCCTCCAGGCGCCAGACCACCTCGGTGTGGTCGGCCAAGGGCAGGAGCAACCCCGCGGGCAGGTGCGTCGGCCCGCAGACGACCACCACCGCGCCGACGTCCGTCAGGCGCGCCAGCAGGGCGTGGGTGTAAGTGGCCTGAGGATGATCCACGACCACCATCCCCACGTCCTCGCAGGGAATTGAGCCGGCCACCTCGTCGCCGCGCTTGAGCACAAGCTGATTGTGCCTCAGGCAGAGGTGAGCGGGCTCACGGGAGATCTCGACGGTACGGCGAATGATGGAAGTCGCCCCCGGGGTGCCAGCGCGACCGCGTAGCTTGACCACCTTACGGCCTCGATCTGGTCTTACCCAAATTACGGGGGCTGGTTGTCTCCGTGACGGGTTGATGTCATGAAATAGGCGGCGTACCGATCGTGCTCAATCGTTGGCCCTCCTGCGAGTTCCCAGGCAGTCGACGTGCACTTTTTGGACGGGCATGGTGCTGGCCCTGGTTTCGATCCTGGCGTCGGAACTGGGCCTGGCGTCAAGGTGGGACACGAAATAGACCTGGCCCTGCGTGGACGCGGCGGTGCGGAAGCAGTAGAGATCTTCCCGGCCCCGGATGGCCCCCTCGACCATCTCGCCCCAGCTCAGCGAGAGGAGAAACTTGGCCTGGGGATTGTCTGGATGATCGCGCCGAATGATCGGCTCCCCCGCTTTCGCGCGGCGCGCGGCTTCCAGCATGGTGACGGCGACCATGGTCCGTTTCGGCCGTTCAGGAGTGCTTCCCGGCAATTCAAAGATGCAGATATGGTGGATGCTGCCGGGTTTGACGTAGGCAGTTCCTTTGCGGATCGGCTGGATGGTCTGGTCGCGCTTGAGCAGCCGGACCTTGCGGATTGGGTTTGCCTGCCTGGCGCCGTTGCCGCCGCGTGGCGCGACTGTCAGCGGCTCGCTGCCGAGGCTTTCGCGGAACCGCTTCATGTCT
>JBMFUH010000867.1:0-3394 GCA_049966735.1 Isosphaeraceae bacterium | reverse complement strand
TTGGCGGCGTCGGCCTGCGCCTGGGCGACCTGTCGCGCCCGCTCCAGATCGGCGGCGCTCTTGATGATCCGGGCCTGGCTCTCCCCCTCGGCCCTCGTCGTCGCCGCGACCTTCTTGCGCTCGCTGCGAATCTGCTCGAAGACGGCGGACCGCACCTCCTCGGGAAAGTTCAGCCGCCGGAGCCGGCAATCGCTCACCGCGACACCATACTCCGCCGCCGCCTGCTCGCCGATCCGCCGGGTCACCGCGTCCATCATCGCGGCAATTTCCGACTGCTTGCCGATGCGCACCAGATCGGCCAGATTGTGCCCCCCCAGCTCGGCCGCGATCACCGACGCGGCCATGTCCTCCAGCCGCGCGGAGGCGTCGGGGACTGTCCGGACCGATTTCAAGAACCGGTCGACCTCGGCGATCTTCCAGGTGAGATACCAGGCCACTTCCAGGTTCTTCTTGTCGCGCGTGAGCATCTCGCGCGGGGGTGGAGCATGAACCTGAAGCCGCTTGTCGAAGCTCCGTCTGGCGTAATGCGGCCACTTGAAGTACAGCCCCGGCTCGCGAATCAGGCGCACCGGCCGGCCGAACTCGGTGAGATAAACCGTCTCAGCCTGATCCACGATGACGAACGACCGGAGCAAGGCGACCATGGCCAAGATCGCCAGGATCGCGGCGAAAAAGCGCCAGCGCCGGTGCCGCTGCGGTCGAGGTGGAGACGCGATCACCTGATGCATGAATCTTCTCCCGTTCAATCGTTGCTCTCGGGCTGAACGTCGGCCGGCCTGACGGGCAGAGAATCGAGCTTGCCCGCGCCCAGCGTGGTCGGATCGGCCATCCAGACATGCCTTCGCCCCTTGATCCGCGGGTCAAGCACCAGCTTGGGCCGGTTCGCCAGGGCATTACCCAAGGATCTCCAGAGCAGTCGGAAGGCGGCAAGTTCCGGATGCTCGGCGTAAGCCGCCTGGCGGAAAAGAAACGCGCCGCTTTCTCCCTCGGACCGCGACCGGACCTCGCTGGCTCTGGTCGCCCCCTGGTCGCGAATTGACTGGGCCTCGGCCTTGCCCTGGAGCGCCTGCTCCGCGGCGTACGCCAGCGCCTCGTTGTGATAGCGCTCGGCGTCAGAGACCGCGGCCGACACCTCGCGATAGGCCGGCACCACCTCGCGGGGCGGATGGGCGTCGACGATGCGGACTCGTTCAACGACCTGATGCAAGCCGACTCGCGCCAGGCGGTCCTGGAGCGCGCTGGTCAGGGCCTGCTCCAGCGGGTCGCGGTCGGTGACAAGAATCGCTTCCAGAGGAGTCTTCCCGACCGTCTCCCGGACGACGGCCTCCGCGGCTGGGAGAACGGTCTCCTCGACGTTCACCGCGCCGAAGATCCGATCCGCCACGCCGGCCTCGGTATCGATGTACTCCACCTGGGCGCCGAGTTCGACGAGGTTTTCGTCGCCGGTGAAGAAGAGCGCGGCCTCGGCCCTGCGCACGCCGTGCGAGGCGCTCCAGTCGACTGGACTGTCCCCCTGCCGATCGCTGGGAATGCCGATCCGCGCCGAGCGGACCAGGCCCGGCTCAACCTTCGCCACCGTTTCGATGGGCGAGGGGAACCGAACGTGGAGACCGGGGCCGAGCAGGGGCGGCACGAAACGGCCGAAGCGCTCTAGCACGCCGAGCTGATCGGGGCCGATCACGGTGATTCCCGACGCGAGATAAAAAAGCACAGCCGCGCCGCAGAGCGTTCGCGAGAGCCCGCGGCGATGGTGCTCGGCCCAGTGGGCGAACGTCCCCGGCCGGCAGCGTCGGCAGACCTGCACGAACCGGCTCGTCGCGCGCAACGGGGCCAGCTCGCCCCACCGCTCGAAGCCAAGCAAACGCATGGCGTTCAGGAGCACCAAGAGCGAGCCGATCTGGTGAAAGACCGCAGCCGCCACGGGCCCGAGAATCCGCAGGCCGGCCAGGACGATGGCCACGCCATTGAGCCCGAATGCGAAGCCGAGGATGTTCTGGCGGATGATCTTCACGGTTTGCCGGGCCAGCCGGATGGCTTGCGGCAGCGGGACGAGCGGATCGCCCATGAGGACGACCGAGCCGGCCTCGGCGGCGACATCGGCGCCGACGCCTCCCAGAGCCAGCCCCACGTCCGCCATTGCCAGCGCGGGGGCGTCGTTGATGCCGTCGCCCACCATCGCCACCACGCGGCCCTCGTGCTGACGGTGATGGACCCAATGGGCCTTGTCGGCGGGGGTCTTCTCGGATTCGATCTGGGTGAGGTGAACCTTCCTGGCCAGGTCGCGAGCAGGCGCCGGCCGATCGCCCGTGAGGAGGGTCAGGTCGGTGATTCCCAGGTGCCGGAGGTGTTGAACGACGTCATGCGCCTCCGGGCGGACCTTGTCCCGAGCGCCGATCGCGCCGGCGATGGTGCCGTTCACGGCCACCAGCAGCACCGTCTGGCCGGTCTCATCAAAGCGGGCGAGTGCCTCCTCGATCTCGGCCGGAACGGGGATCTCCTGCTCGCGAATCAGCCGGAGGTTGCCCACGAGAACGTTCCGGCGGTCATCGCCCCAGGGAACCTGCGCCGCCACGCCCACTCCGGGATGGGCCTGAAAGTCAAGCGCGGCGGGAAGCGTCCTCTCCGACCGGGCGGCCTCGGCGACCAGAAGCCGCGCCAGCGGATGCTCGCTGGGCTGCTCGGCGGCGGCGGCAATGGCCAGGAGATCGTCGGCGTTCCACGGCGAAAGCGCGACGCGGTCGACCAGCTCGGGCCGCCCCTCGGTGAGCGTGCCGGTCTTGTCCAGGGCGATCGTGTCGACCTGCGCCAGCCGCTCGAGCGCGGCCCCACTCTTCACGAGGACGCCGAGCCGCGCCAGCCGGGCCGTCGCCGCCAGCACGGCCGCGGGCGTGGCCAGCACGAGACCGCAGGGACAGGCGACGACGAGTACGGCGAGCGCGGGCATCACATCGATGCTGGGCGCGGTGCCGTCCCGGAACCAGCCCCATCCAGTTCGGGCGTTCGTGGCAAGAAAGACCAGCAAGGTCGCCGTCAAGACGGTAGGCAGGAACCGCCGGGCGAGCTTGTCGGCCGTCCGTTCCAGAGGTGCTTTCTGCTGCTGGGCCTCGGTGAGCAGCTCGATCACCCGGCCCATGGTCGTCTGGCTGCCGACCTGCTCGACCGCGACCTCGAGCTGACCAAACTGGTTGATTGAGCCCGTGAAAACCCGATCGCCTGGTCCGACGTCGACTGGCAGGCTCTCGCCGGTGAGGATCGATTGATCGACGGCTGTCCGGCCGCGGCGCACGGTGCCGTCGGCCGCGATCCGCTCTCCCGGACGGACGAGTAGCACGTCTCCGGGAGCGATGTCATCGACCTCGACTTCCGTCTCCTGACCGTCACGGAGCAGGCGAGC
>JBMFUH010000866.1:0-3400 GCA_049966735.1 Isosphaeraceae bacterium | reverse complement strand
GTCCATGACAGAGCTGACCCCACTCTCCCCTGAGGGGCCTGGCCCCCGGCTCCTCGTGACACCTCCCCCCGACACTGCCGCACGTCGTGAGGTGGAGAAGCGGCGTTTTACTCCTCGGGCAGGAAGGTCTTGGTGATCCGCTCCAACGGCTCGGGAGCGGCGAAACGGCGCTGAGCCATCACGATCTCCCCGGCGGCTCCCGCAACGGCGCCGACAAGTGTGCCGAGACAGGCGAGCACGAAGCTGAGACCATTCCGCTCGTGGTCGGAGATTTGCGCGAAGAGCGCAAGCCCAAAACCGAACACTACTCCCAGCCCAGCCGTGAGCAGGGAGTAACCGATGATTCGCGCCACCACCGCCATGACCACCTCCTCCGCCGGCAACATGCATCAGGCTCAATTAACTTTATGATACAAAGTAAAGAATCGAGATCAAGCCAGAAACCGCTGTTGAGACCAGGATCGTCTCATCTCTGTATAGCAAAGTTATCGCTGCTCATGGCGACGGGGTCTGCCGCAAGGCGATCTCTCCGCTTTCTGTGATCCCGAAGGGCTTTGATGTCATAAACTGAGAATAGGGAGAGTCCACGCCCTTGCACGCTCGCCCGACGCTCTTTGCCAATCAGGTTGACAGGTGCAGGGCCCGGCGGTTGGCCGGGCCGATCCGGAGTGCGACTGGGCTCGCTCCAAGAAGGTAAACCGCAGTCCCTTCGGGCACGACGGCACTCCCCGAATTCCCCGATGGTACGAAATGTCACACTTACCCCCGCTGCCAGATCGACGAAACGAACCCACCGATCACGAAATGTCACACTTTGAGGGCATGCGAGATCGACGAAACGAACCCACCGATCACGAAATGCCACACCCTCCCGCAGTGCGAAGTTGACGAAACAAAGCCACGGACCCAACGAAACATTTATGATTGCAATTATCTGTCGCGAACGAGGCGGGCTCGAAAAGGCAGTCCGAGATTCCCTGAACGCCCCGGTTCGCCGGGCTTCAGGTCACGGCGAGCTTGCCGTTGAGCGGGGAGTCGGGGATCGGTTCGTCGGGGGTAACGGATTCGAGGAAGACGCCGATCTTGCGGTATTTGTCGTAACGGCGGTCGAGGAGCTGGTCGAGGGGAATGTCCTTCAGCTCGCGGATGCTCCGCAGGAGGAACGACTTGAGGTTGGACGCCGCCTCGCGATGGTCGCGGTGAGCAGCACCTAATGGCTCACGGATGATCTCATCAATGATGCCGAAGCGGAGCAGGTCGCGACTGGTGAACTTGAGGGCGGCTGCTGCTTTCGGGGCGTACTCCGAGCCTTTCCAGAGGATCGAGGCGCAGCCTTCGGGGCTGATCACCGAATAATAGGTGTGCTCGAGCATACCAAGGCGGTCGCCGATGCCGATTCCCAAGGCGCCTCCGGACCCTCCCTCGCCGATCACCACGCAGACGATCGGTGCGCGAATCTGGGACATCTCCATCAGGCTCTCGGCGATGATCGCCGCCTGGCCTCGCTCCTCGGCGGAGATGCCCGGATAGGCGCCGGGAGTGTCGATGAAGGTGATGATGGGCAGGCCGAACTTGGCGGCGAACCGCATCTTCAAGAGGGCCTTGCGATAGCCCTCGGGATGCGCGCAGCCGAAGTGACAGGCCGTCCGCTCGGCCAGGTTCTTGCCTTTCTGATGCCCCACGAACATGACCTTGAGGTCGTCCAGCACAGCCAGACCGGTGACGACCGCCTTGTCGTCGCCGATGGCGCGGTCGCCGTGCAGCTCGAGGAACTCCTCGAAGACCAGATCAAGGTAATCGCGCGTCTGTGGGCGCTGGGGATGCCGCGATACCTGGACCGTTTGCCAGGGATCAAGCTGCGAGTAGATCTCTCGCTTCAGCGCGGCGAGTTCTCGGCGCAGCCGGCGGATCTGCTCGCCGATTTTTGAGCTGTCCTCGGCGGAGCGGTTCTTGGCGTAGTGCGATTCCATCTCCGCCAGCCGCGCTTCCATCTCATAGATGGGGGTCTCGAAGGGTAGGCGATGCTCTGTGGGACTGGGCATGAACGGGAGATCCTTGATCGGGTCTGGATACCCGATTGTCTGGGGGAACGCATCGCGCGAGCCCCAGCGAGAAGGCCAGCGGCTCTCCATCCGAGGCGGGCCGCGTTCGATCGCAATCAAAACATGCCGTTGCCGGCGGGGCCGGGGGGCGGGTCATCCTGGTAGATCCGGATGGACCGGAACCGGGTCAAGAACTCCTGTAAACTGGCCAGCCGATCCGCTGGCCGTTTCCTGAGCATCTGCAAGATCAGGTCGTTGAATTCCTGCGTGACGAGCTTGTTGTGAGTCGTCAGGGGCAGCGGCCTTTCTTGAAGCTGTTTGTTCAGCAATTCCTGGAGGGAATTTGCCCGAAACGGTGGACGTCCACACGCCAATTCATAACACGTGATGCCGAAACTGTAAATATCGGCGAGCGGTGAAGGAGATTCGCAGCGGATTTGTTCGGGGGCGATGTAGCTCGGCGTTCCTTGTCGAGGGATCTTGCCCCCGAAGAGCCTGCGGAGCCCGGACATTGGCTTCTGGGCCAGAGCGTAGTCGATCACCCGGACCTCGCCAGACTTGTTGACCAGAATGTTTTCCGGCTTGACGTCGCGATGAGCATAACCCTTATCATGCATGTACGCAAGTGCGGTCGCCGCCTGGTCGAGAATCCGGTGCAACTGGGTCCGGGGCATGGGATAGACCGAAGGACGGGCGATTGGCAGCTTCAGGTGAAGGCCGGGGAAAAAGTCCATCACGAAATAGGGTCCGGTCGGGTCCTTGACGTACTCGTACACGCGGATGAGGTTGGGATGACGCATCTCCATGCCGACCCTCGCCTCGTGCTCGAACACCTTGCGTTCGTCGCGATCCTCGGCCCGGGAACTCAGAAGCTGCTTCAACGCCATGCGCCTCTGGGTGGCTTCCTCGACCACCTCCATGACGATCGAGGTTGCGCCGGGATGGATCACGCGGGTCACGCGGTAACTCCCGATACGATCTTCGCCGAGCGTGCTGGTGTCGGTTGCCACGGCCCACCTTTCACGACGGATCTTCCATGTGCACTGTTGCAGCGGTCGCCTACGACAAACTCTCGCCCCATTCGTACGCGGCTGGGATGCGCTTATGACGGAGGATTTTACAAAAGACGAAGAGTCAGGACAACTTGGGGAACCGACAGTCTATTCGATCAGGGTCGTTTCTCCTTGAGCAAAGTTCAAGACGAACCCATCGCCCCACCGAAAAATAGAGGGAAACGTGAGCGTGGATTTCGAATCTGACATGAACGAATGATCACATCAAGCCGGTGGATGCTTGAAGGATCGGGCAAGGAAGATCCTCTGGCGCAAGCCCGAGCGATTGCGATGAGGAAGTGTCTG
>JBMFUH010000865.1:0-3409 GCA_049966735.1 Isosphaeraceae bacterium | reverse complement strand
GTGCGCGCCAAATGCCCCGGCCATCGGTCCGCACAGCGGGCCCCACGGGGGGAGCCACCGACCCGAAAACCGCCTTCCCGCCGCGTACCGACGACCCTGACGAGCACGACCGGCGGCCTTCGCTCGCGAAAGGCTCGGGCAAGCCGCGCCGTCCGGCTGAGCACCTCACCCACAGGGTGCACGGTCGGCAAACCGACAACCCACTTTTGCAGGTCAATCACCACGAGCGCGGGGGCGGCGTCGATCGCTGTCAGAGGCGTTTTCATGCCCTTTCCTCTCGAGGTCATGATGCCGGTTCGTGTTCGAGAACGATCGCGGCGATGTCGCTCACGGGAAGCAAGCCCATCTCCTGATAGATCGGCCGCATGATCGCCCTGACCCGCGGCAACTCGAGCGCGAACCAGACCGAACCGGCGAGACAGAACGAGCCGGTCACGATGACGGTGAGAGGCGCCCCGATCCGGTGAGCCAAGGCGCCGGCCAGCAAGCTGCCGAAAGGCGCCGCACCAAAGAAGGCCATCGTGAAATAGCTCATGACGCGGGCGCGCTTGTCTTCGGGAACCAGCGTCTGGATGATCGTGTTACTCACCGCGGCGCACTGCATCAGGCCAAAACCGGCGAAGACCATCAGCACAAGCGACAGCCAGAGGGCACGCGACAGGCCGAACAGAATGAGTGCTGCTCCCAGCATCGCCGAGGCGACCTGGATCATCCGCGTCAGGCCGACGACCGATTTGCGGACCGCGAGGGAAAGCCCGGACGCGAGCGCGCCGATTCCCGAGGCCGCGGTCAACCAGCCCAACGTCTCCGCGCCGCCGTGGAGCACCCGCCGAGCGAAGATCGGCAGCAGCATCGCATAGGGAAACCCCATCAGGCTGATCAGAGCCAGCAAGAGCAACACCGTCCGGATGGGGCGAAAATTGCTGACGTAATCCCAGCCCTCGCGTATCTGTTCGATCATGCTGGTCGCGCCGCGGGGAGCATTCAAAGGCTCGATGTACATCAAAAGTAACGATCCGATCACAGGTATGTAGCTCACGCCGTCGATCACGAAACACCATCCTTCGCCCACTCCGGCGATCACCAGCCCCGCGAAGGCCGGGCCGATCAAGCGCGCTCCGTTGGCCATCGAGGAGTTGATGGCGATGGCATTTCCCAGGTCGTTGCGGTCCTCCACCATCTGCACGAGAAAGGCCTGGCGGCCGGGCATGTCGAACGCATTGATCAGTCCCTGCAACATGCTCAAAGCGACGACCTCGCCGATGGTGATCACCCGCGTGAGCGTGAGCACGGCCAGGGTGAGCGCGTGGACCATCGCGGCGACCTGCGTCCAGACCAGCAGTTTGCGGCGGTCCAGCCGTTCCACCCAGACGCCCGTGAACGGCCCCAGCAGAAACGAGACGATCTGCCCGGCGAAGTTGACGACGCCCAGAAGGAGCGCCGACTGTGTCAGACGATAGACCAGCCAAGTCGCCGCCAGCCGGGTCATCCAGGTGCCGACGAGCGAGATGGATTGACCGACGAAGAAGAGCTTGAAATTGCGATGCCGGAGCGCTCGCCAGGCGTGGGACATCGAGCCCGCGCGAGGCGAGCTCTGCTGTGTCACCCTTCTGATCGCGGGCCTCCTAACGACCTGTGTCCGTCTTTCGTTCCCGGTCATTTTTCCACCAATCCCTTGATGATCCTGCCGGCCGCGAACAGTGTTTCCTGCTCCTGCTCGTCGAGCTGGGCGATGGCTTGCGCCAGCCAGGATTGCTTGGCGTCCTTGGCACTTTTCCGCACGGCGGCGCCCTGGGCGGTCAGCTCGATGTTCATCTGGCGACCGTCGGTCGGATGCGGCCTGCGCTCGACCAACCCCATCTCCTCGAGGGCCGCGATGGTGGTTCCCATCGATTGGGGCTTCATGCCTTCCGCCCGTGCCAGTTCGGCGGTGGTTGCCGGGCCGTCCCCGGCGAGGCGCGCCAACACCGCGGCCTCGGTCCAGGAAAGCTCCGCCGAGCCGGCCGCCGCACGGACGCGCCGGACCAGTTGGCCTATGGCCCGGCCAAAATCAATCACCTCGGTCTCAAACGTCTTGCGGGGCATGGTCCATTCATCATACGCAAAGACAGGCAAACTGGCAAGGTAGGCTGATGATTTTGGATGATCCGATCCGATTGGCAGCTAGGCACATGGCCAAGGAGTTCTTCGCCTTTTGCTTCCCACCTGTAGGGTCCGCTGCGCGGACCGTGGGCAGCGGCTGAGGATCGGTCCGCACAGCGGACCCTACGGGAAGCCATCGACCGGATGACCGCTCAGGCACAGTGTCGCGGCGCGATGAAAAAACGTTGGCAAGTCGGTTGCGCGAGCGGTAAAGTCGTGCTGACGATCAAGCTGCGGACCAGGTTTCTTGGTCCAGACGTTTCCCATGCCATGCCACTCGACCGAGCGAGAACCGCGATGAATGCCGCAACCCGGATCAAGCTGTCGGTGATGATGTTCCTCGAGTACGCCATCTGGAGCGTCTGGGCGCTCATGCTCGTGCCTCATCTGGCCGAACTGAAATTGAGTGAGTCGTCAATCGGGCTGATCATGGCCTGCGGCGGCATTGGCTCGATTCTCGGGCCGTTCATCATGGGGCAACTCGCCGATCGCTACTTCGCGACCGAGCACGTGCTGGCATTCTGTCATCTCGCCGGCGGCGTGCTCTTGATCGCCGCGGCACAGTTCACCACCTTCTGGCCGATCTTCCTGCTGATGCTGGTTTATTGCAGCCTCTATTTCCCCACCGTAGGGCTCACCAACTCGATCACATTCCGCGCCCTGGGCGATGAACATGCCAGTCTGTTCGCACCCATCCGGCTCTGGGGCACCATCGGCTGGCTGCTGGCCACCAACGCGGTGGGCCTCTATCTCGGTCTGAGCAGCGCCAAAACCCCGTTCCTCAAGCCCTTCTTCGACCTGGTCGGCGAGCCCAGCAAGTTCGAGGTCTTGCGCATTCCCGGCCTGATCTCCCTGGTCTTCGGCCTCTACTGCTTCGTGCTGCCGCACACTCCCCCCACGCCCGCTCCGGCGACGGAGACAGTCGGTCCCAAGAAGTCGGCCTTCATCGAGAGCCTGGAGTTGATGAAGGACCGCTCGTTTGCCGTGCTGATTCTGGTCTGCGGTTGCTTCGGCTTCGCTCTCTATTACTATTTCCAGTGCGAGGGCCGTTTTCTTCCCGCCGTCGGCTCCGATTCCAACAAGGTCGGAATCCAGATGACCCTCGGCCAGATCGGCGAGATGACGTCAATGGCGCTGGTGCCCTTCTTCATCGCCCGGCTCGGCATGAAGCGGACCATGGCCCTCGGTGGACTGGCCTATGTGATCATGTTTGCCCTGAACATGCTCGGACAGCCCTGGGCCTTGATGGTCGGCGACAACATTCTCC
>JBMFUH010000864.1:0-3412 GCA_049966735.1 Isosphaeraceae bacterium | reverse complement strand
CCTGACGCCGCAGATAGCGGAAGAACGAGCGCAAGCTTGCCAGCCGGCGGGCGATTGTGGTAGCGGCATAGCCCTGGCTGTTCAGCCAGGCCGCATAGCGCCGCAGTCCCGCTGAGTCGACGACCGTGGGGTCTGCCCCAGCGACCTGAATCTCCTCAAGAAAGTGGCTGAACACTTCCAGATCGTCTTGGTAAGACCGCAACGTGTGCGGCGATGCTTGCCGCTGTCGTTTCAAGTAATCCAGGAAGGAAACGATGGAAGTATGCACGCGAAACCTCCTTGTCACAGGCAGATTGGTCATGTGCCGCCGTGTGTTGAACGCTCCAGTCTTGGTTCCAGAGCACCGACCATCAAAGCACGAACCCAAGAATCATGCATTGGTGCATAAAGCATTGCAGCTGCCTCCTTGATTGTTCTTAATCAGATTGTCAAATGCAAGGTTCGAGCCGAGCGACGTCAAGAATCTGCATTGGTGCAACCATTCGCCTTGAAGCGAGGGATGGTTGCGTGTCACGCTTCCCGCACCGATTATTCGTGGCAGAGCGATGTGAAAAAACCGAGAGGGGCTTTCCTCAAACGAAAAAACGGGGTATGATTTCATTGCGCCGTGGAGCAGCGGCTAGCTCGCCAGGCTCATAACCTGGAGGTCGTAGGTTCGATTCCTACCGGCGCAATTTTTGTTACTACTCTAAACCCCGGCAGCGGGGTTTTTTTTTGGACTCCGATGAATATTTGGTGTAGCTGCCCCAGCAGGGTGAAACAGGCCCTCCGACACAAGATAGTAAAGATACAGACAAAAGGAGTTTCTGGATGTCGGGCCTTGGACCGACAGTCTTTGTAAGGGATTCTCCTACACTCGTTCCGGTTCATTGTCCAGCCCGACTGTCACTGGGTTTGCCTGCGGTTGCGGTCCATCATGCGCCGTGATAAATTTCCTGCAAATGCGCCCCGATCACGTCCCGACCGCCTTCCTGTTTCACGGGACTCGACGCACATGCCAGAGACCGGATCTCAGGACGTCGAAACCCTGACCCATCGCCTCGTTCTCCCCCGCGATGCCAACCATCACGGTACGCTCTACGCGGGAACGCTCCTTGCTCTGGCCCTTGAGGCGGGTTATGCCACCGCGTTTCGGGCTGCGGGACTCAACGCCAATCTCGTCCTGAAACGCGTTCTCGACCTGCGCTGCTACGAACCAGTCGCGGTTGGCAACGTGGTGCAAATCCGGGGCCGGCAAATCCACCGCGGAAGCGCGCAGATCGTGGTGGCGCTCTGGGGTTCACCCCTCGCGGATGGGACTGCAAGGTGGATGGATGGCATTATGCAGTTCGTCCAGGTTGATCCTACCGGGCGACCCGAACCGCTGGATGAGGAGCCCGACGATCAGTCGGCGCCTCTCGAACCACCCTGGGCGCTGCTTCAGGAACGCGCACGGAAGCTCCTGAGAATTAGGCAATAGGTGGCCGCACGGTCTGGCGTGGGTGAGCTTCGGGCGGGGATATGGTATCGGAGCGGGGACATGGCGTCAGGAGTCGATTACACTTGAATTGAGCAAAAGTGCCCATTTCCCTTTCCTGACGTTTCATCCGCCCGCGGGTCTGCTCGGGCTGGGCGCGAAATAACGGGGGAGTCTGAAGAATGCCCTGCGAACTTTACGGCGTCGTGGCTGTGGACCTCGACGCCACGGCCGTGCGGCTTGCCGCCCGCCTCGGGCTAGTGTTCGAGCCACGGGAAAGCAGTTTCTTGGGACTCTACTGGCTCTATGAGGGGGCAGATGGCGGCGAGATTCTCATTTACTACAACGAAGGTCCCAAGCACTACTCCGGCTCGGATCCGTGGGAAAAGCGGTTCTTCGAACCGGATTTTGCACAGTTTCGCGTTCTCCTGGACGCTCAGTGCCTCAGCGAGCAGCAGCTACGGCTCTCGCGAGAAGCAGTCCTTTCGGAGTTCCCCGGCAGCGCCCTGATCCGACACGTTTAGGTGCGCACGAAGGGGCCATCCACTTGTTCCTTGGGCGTCTGAAAAATGGATGGCCTCGCCGCGCCGGCGCCCGACGAGGGCGTTTCCGCTATCATCAGACTGGTTCCTGTCTGGCTGCCTGCTGTTTCTTGTCGGTGACGGCCCCCGTCATGCGTCTTCTTGTCGCCTTGCTCTTCCTGATGCTCGGAGTGGCGTTCCCGCTGCTCTTGAACGGCCGGGCGTTCACCAATGGCCTCTTCGGAATCGTCTTCTTCGCGCTCTTCTTCTGCATGATTGGTCCGGGCTGCGATGACTACGGGGGAACCGCGGCAATCCCGGCAGCCATGATCGGCGCCCTCATCGGCCGGCTCTGCTTTGGGCGTCGGAAGCCTGCAGGCTGGATCGAAATCTGCCCCCGGAAGAACTCTGGCCAGCCGGGGGGCACAAGTTGAAGCCAAGCTCCAGCCCCTTGGCTGCCGCGGCCACCGTGATCGCCATCGATCAGGCTTCCGGGCTCTCCAACGCCGCGGGCGACCCGCGTGCCCGCCGTCATGCGGCTGCGTTCTGATCGATGGCCTCGATTACCTCGTGAATAGAACCAAGGCATGTGGATCGCTTCGGGGCAGCGGTTTTCCTTCCGCAACCACTGTTTCCCGAAACGATCATCATTCTCTGGAGGGCAACGGCGAGAGCTATGGTTCTCAAGGAAAAACCGGGAAAACCGTAACACCGCCGGGAGGAGTGATCCGTGCCAGGGTACAACATGGGGCTTGCGGTGGTTGACGAGGGGTGCTTGGGAGGAGATCTCGATCCGCAAGCATTCGCCATCCGGGTACGAGAACTTGCCCTGGAGGCGCACCGGGTCTTGAAGAGCCCCGATGCACCCTATTGGCAGGCCGTCGAGATTTCCCAGCAGTTCGACCAGCTTCGCCACCAGCGCCGGTGCGGGAACGCGCCCGAGAAGGACATCGACCGCTGGCTGCGGAATGCCGCGAGACAAGTCCGCGAGTACCGTCCCAGTTCGTGTGTGGTCCAGACCATCGGCTGATGGATTCCCGATTCACGAACCCGGCGACCGACCAATCGCACGCTCGAGCAGGTTCGCCGTGATCTTCTGAACCCGCTCATCCGGCCCGTGAGGCCGCGACCAGTGCGACCAGGGCAATGTATGCCCCGGGGGCGACGTCAGGCCCTGCGCCCAGAAGATTGTCGAGGCGTTGAACACGAAGTTCCCCTTGGGCCCCGGGTAGATCGTGGCCGTCCACTTCTGAGGAGTCTGACCTCCTACCCATGCCGTACCACCCGCGACGATTTCGAGTCCTTCGAGCTTGGGCGGGTCGCCGTGGTATTCCCAGCCGATCAGTCCGGGTATTCGATCTCCCCGCTTCACGCCCGTACCGGCGAAGACCCAGTGGTCGGGCTTCAAGATCACCCAATCGCCGCCGCCGTTGAC
>JBMFUH010000863.1:0-3412 GCA_049966735.1 Isosphaeraceae bacterium | reverse complement strand
ACAATAGAAGATCTGATCGGGGCGTTTCCCTTCCAGGTCACGCGTCAGGACCATGGTCAGAAGCCGATCCTTCCCCGCCTTGTAGTACAGGCCTTGCAACGTCTTGACCGCCAACGTGGCGTGCAACCCGAACTGGTTGAACTTGAGTTCGGTCCACGGTTGTTTCGGATCGTCGGCCCATTGCTTCATAGCCGGCAACCGCTCCCCTTTCTTGCGGCCCCGCCCCCTGGTGTTCTCTCCCTTGGGGGATGCCGGCTTGTAGAGCGCTCCGCTGGGGTGGACATGGCTGATGAGATGAACGTTTTCGGGTAGGGGCGCGCTCAGTAATAAGTTACCGAATTTTGTATGCAGTCATTTCGGTAGGATCCGATAGTTCCACTCACCATGGAAGCTATTACGACGTATTCGAACTTCGGACAGTTGGGTGCTCGATAGACTTTTCGCCTTCTGGTACTGATCCTCGTCAAGCCAAGCGTGAACTTCCAGTCCCTCCTTCGTCCGTGTGGAACCGATCAAGCTGACGACAATCTCCAAGGTCTCAAGGGGAACACCTTGCCAATTGCGTGTGATGTGACAAAACAGTCGATGCTCGATCTTGTTCCACTTGCTCGTGCCAGGTGGGTAGTGGCAAAGTTCGACGGTCAATCCTGTCTCGTTGACGAACTGCTGCATTGCCCACCGCCAAAGTCGGGTTCGCGGGCTGTTGCTGCCGCCACTGTCGGCGGTGATCAGCAGTTGTGTCGCGCGCGGATACCTCTTTTGCCCCATGCGTTCCCACCAACGGTGAATGGCGGCAACGGCGAACTCAGCCGTGTCGTGGCTGATTCCCACGGACACGCCGGCTTCGTTGTAGGTCAGGTCGTAGACTCCGTAGGGCACAGCCTTACCAAGCGTCTTGTCTGGGAAATCATGAGTCTTGACCTTCTCGGGGGCGCCCTTCCTCCGGTAAGTGCGACCCGGATTCTTCAGCTTGCCCAGCGGTTCTTTCTTCTTCGTGTCTACCGAGATAGCCGGGTTTCCGGCACGCTGGAAGGCTCTCACTCGCTTGCTGATGTGTCGAAATCGCGCATCGCGATCTGGATGTTGCTTACCTTCGATCGTCTTATGATTCGCCTGCAGGCTATAGCCACACTGGTGCAACAGTCGGCCCACGGTGTTGGCACTGACCGAGAACCCGTCGCGCGACAGCTCTTCCGCCAAAGTGCGAGTACTCCTGCATGTCCAGCGAAGTGGCGACATGGGGTCACCTCGCGTGCCAGGCTCGACCGGTCTCTGAAGAGCCACGACAAGCTGCGGCTGCTCGAACTCGCGGCGTGCGGCCGCCGCCCGAACGACGCTGTTGGGTCAGTGGTGGGGCGTCAGGATCATCAAGCTCGCTGATCCCGTTTCGAATAGTTCGATCCGACAGTCCGGTAGCGGCTGCTACCGCCTCGATGCCGCCCCAACCAAGCGAACGCGCTTCCGCAGCTGCCCACCGTCTTCGGGCGCGCTCATCCAGATCCCCGACAATCGCGGAATACTTCCCACGAATCCATTCGACTACTTGTGCGTCCGGCATGGTCGGAACCATCACCGAAACACCATCGTCCGTCAATGTCAATATCGGTAACTTATTGTTGAGCGCGCCCTTAGGTGATTTCTCTTTCCCCTCCAGTATAATGGGCCAACCTGGCAGAACTCATACAGAATTCGGCTAAGTTCCCGTGCCGCTTTGTCTTGGGTCGACGGGTCCGGCGGTCGTTCCGGGGGGTACTGGCCTTCATGACGTGGCGATATAATAGAAGCAGTGGTCGAGAGTGGAGCGCTCCAAGCACGCGGAGCGCGACCCTTCAATCAGAAAGCGGAAAAGGGGGCCCTGTCATGGCCACGGCAACCTGGATCAAGAGCATGTTGCAAGACAGTGGAGTCGCCTTCGAGGAGGCGGAGCACCGCGAGGTCTTCACCGCCCAGGAGGTCGCCCAAAGCGAACACATCAGTGGGCATCGTCTGGCGAAGGTCGTCGTCGTGATGGCTGACGGCCGTCCGGTCGAGGTCGTGATCCCTGCCAGCCGCAGGCTGATCACCAAGAAGTTGCGGGAGATGCTGGGCGCCCGGGACGTGCGGCTGGCCAGCGAGGCCGAGATGAACCGGATCTTCAGTGACGTCGACACCGGCGCCATCCCGGCGCTGCGACACTGGAATGATGTTGAAGTGGTCATGGATGAATCCATGAAGGTTGACGGAGACATCGTGCTTCAGGGCGGCACCCATCGCGACACCGTCCAGCTTGCGTTTGCCGACTGGTACAACCTGGTCAAGCCCAAGGTTGGCTCGTTCACCGAGCTGGAGAACTTCGCGGGCGACCGGCCATTCTCGGATCGGGAGGCAACCAGTTTCTAGGGCGGTTTACCATCGAATTGCATACGGGGCGCGGTCCCGTTTCCTTCTCCCAAAGGGAGAAGGTATGATCACAACGGTATCCCTTGAAAGCTGTAAGCAACGCACGAGCAAACCGCCCTAGCACCCGGACGGGGTCACTCGTAGGACTCGCTGGACCGATTCCCCAGCCGATGCCTATGGTCCGCACAGCGGACCCTACAGGGCTTAATTTGGGGAGTGCGAGTCTCCATGCAACGCGAACATGCGCACATGAACACAGAAGGCCAGCTATTTACGAAATATGAACACTTATTGATGCATAAGTGGACGCGAGGAGAATAGTCGCCAGGAAGTCGAGGAGGAGCGCGGCAGCGAGGAGCCTGGATCTCGACTCCGCTCTGAACCCGGCGGGTCAGTCTCCCCAGACCCTGTCGAGCAAGCGGAACAAGTTGGGATCGTGCTTCTGGAGATCGTGGCGATCGAACGGGTAGAAATCATTCCTGCCGAAATACGCTTCGCTCGCCTCGGCGAAATACTCTTGGGGATCGGTGAGCGCGTAGGCCCGCTCGACCTTGCCGTTATTGCGCTGGACGTGGTCGTAGCGGCCACTGGCTACGGCCTGATGGTACGCCTGCTTTACGTCTTCGTTGTCGAACCCGAGCACGCGATCGTGGTAGGCGTGGGCCAGTTCGTGGAGGACCATCGACGGCTGGTCTTTCGACCATTCGAGGAACCGCGACGCGTTGCCGATCTCGACGCACCTGGCCTTATCGGGATTGTAGCCGTGCGTCCGCAGCCAGTCGCGGCTGGGGTGGTATTCCGAGCAAGGGGCGTGACCGTCATCGACTCCCAGCCAGATGGGGACCTCGCGGAGCTGGAGGCAGGCCCGGGCGGGGACGGTCCGGCGAACCTCGGCCAGCTTCCTGTCCAGCAGTTCGAGCGCCTGCCTGCCCAGTTCAGACTTGCCGGCGAGGAGCTGGCGATTCACCCGGACCGTCCAGCCCTGGACCTGTCGCTTGACGTAGGCCTTCGTGGGCACGAAGCCGTGCCCCTT
>JBMFUH010000862.1:0-3429 GCA_049966735.1 Isosphaeraceae bacterium | reverse complement strand
ACGCGCCCCCCGGCATCGCCTCCGTCGGGACCGAGGTCGATCACCCAGTCGGCGCTCGCGATCACGTCGAGGTTGTGCTCGATGACCACCAGCGTGTGGCCCTGGTCGGCCAGGCGATGGAGGATCGAGAGCAGGCGGTCGATGTCGGCGAAATGCAGGCCCGTCGTCGGCTCGTCCAGGATGTAGAGATTGCGGCCGGTCGTGCTCCGCCCCAGCTCCGCCGCCAGCTTGACGCGCTGGGCCTCGCCGCCGGAGAGCATCGTGCTCGACTGGCCGAGCGTCAGATAGCCCAGGCCGACGTCGTGCAATGCATCGAGGCCGGGCAGGACCCGCGGCTGAGCGGCGAAGAACGAACGGGCCTCGTCCACCCGCAAGTCCAGCACCTCGCCGATCGACTTCCCCTTGAAGCGGATCTCCAGCGTTGGCCGGTTGAACCGCTGGCCCTGACATTCTGGGCAGATCATATAAAGATCAGGCAAAAATTGCATGGGGACGCGCCGGCGGCCCTGTCCCAGGCAGGCTTCGCAACGGCCGCCGCGGGCGTTGAAGCTGAACCGCGCCGCGCCATATCCGCGCATCTTGGCCTGGCGGGTGGCCGCGAAGACCCGGCGAATGCCGTCGAAGACCCCCGTGAACGTCGCCGGCGTCGATCGCGGGTTGCGGCCGATCGGCGCCTGATCGACCTCAACCAGGGCCTCGACCGCTTCCAGCCCCTCGATCACGGCCTGGGCTGGTCCTGATCCGCCGGCCGCCCCGGCTTGAGCCTTCCTTCGATATTCACGCGCCAGCACATCATGAATGAGCGTGCTTTTCCCCGACCCGCTCACGCCCGAGACGCAGGTGATCGCTCCGGTGGGAATGCGTGCCTCGACGTCCTTGAGGTTGTGCTCGGAGGCGTGGCGGATGACGATCCAGTCCGTCTCGCTCTTCAACCGGCTTTCGCCCGGGCGATGCCGCGTCTGCCGCCCGCTCAGGTAGCGGCCGGTGACGGAGGACGGATTGGCCGCCAGTTGCTCAGGTCTTCCCTGAGCCACGACCATGCCGCCGTCGGGCCCCGCGCCTGGGCCCAGGTCGACGACCCAGTCCGCCGAGCGGATCACGGCCTCATCGTGCTCGACGACGATCACGCTGCTCCCCTGACCTTGCAGCTTCCGGAGGCTGGCGATGAGCTGATCGGTGTCGCGCGGATGCAGGCCGGCGGTCGGCTCATCGAGCACGTAGCAGACGCCGACCAGTCCCGCGCCAAGCTGGGTGGCCAGCCGGGCTCGTTGCAGCTCGCCGCCGGAGAGGGTGTCGGAGCCGCGCGAGAGGGTGAGGTAGTCGAGCCCGACCTCGGCGAGAAACCGCAGCCGGCTGGCGATCTCGGCCAGGATCGGCCGGCCGATCGGCTCCTGCGCGGGGCCCAGCGGCAGCTCGTCGATGACGCGAGCCAGGTCCTTGATGGGCAAGGCCGAGACCTCGTCGATCGAACGCCCCTCGATCTTCACCGCCCGCGCCTCGGGACGCAGTCGGCTACCGCCGCAGGCAGGGCAGGGGAGGGCTTCCGCATCGGCCTCCGGGGAGCTAACAACTCCCAGCCCCTCGCACGTCGGGCAGGCGCCGTGGGGGCTGTTGAAGCTGAAGCCGCGCGGCTCCGGGCTTTGCAATCCCGTCCCGCAGTTGGGGCAGGCCAGATGGACGCTCAAGACGTGATCTTCCCAGCCGCCGGTGGTCTCGGTCACGAGGATGACGATTCCCTCGGAGAGCTTGAGCGCCAGGTCGATGCTCTCGGCCAGGCGCGGGCGAATGCCCTCGCGAATCACCAAGCGGTCCACGACCGCCTCGATCGAATGAGGCTTGGTCTTGGCGAGCTTGGGCGGTTGTTCGGTGACCTCGATGATCTCGCCGTCGACCCGGGCGCGGATCAGGCCCCAGCGGCGGATGGCCTGGAAAGTCTCGAGGTGCTGCCCTTTCCGCCCCCGGACCAGAGGGGCCAGGACCATGGCCTTGCGCCCTTGAGGAAAGGCCAACACGTGGGCGACCATCTGCTCGGGCGTTTGCCGATGAATCGCTTGCCCGCACCTGGGACAGAACGGCGTCCCCAGCCGGGCGAAGAGGAGCCGGAGGTAGTCGTGAATCTCGGTGAGCGTCCCGAGCGTGCTGCGAGGGCTGGCCTGCCCCGCGCGCTGGTCGATGGCCACGGTCGGCGGCAAGCCCTCGATCAGGTCGACGTCGGGCCGCTCGAGCTGGTCGAGAAACTGGCGCGCGTAGCTGGACAGACACTCAATGTACCGCCGCTGCCCCTCGGCGAAAATCGTGTCAAAAGCCAGCGAGCTCTTCCCCGAGCCACTGACGCCGGTGAGCACCACCAGCCGGTCCCGCGGAATATCAAGATCGACCCCGCGCAAGTTATGCACCCGCGCACCGCGGACAGTCATGGCAGTCGAGGGGTCCAGCAATTTCCACTCTGGCGACTTCATCACGCAAATGACGCGACTTCACGTTCCTCGTGCGCTACGACGGCTTCGGGATGATGTCTCTTGAACAATTCGTCGGCCAGCGCATTGGCTTGATCGATGAGCATGCAATGAAGTTCGCTGCCACTCGAGAGAGCCGACGTCTCATGTTCGCGATCGAACTCGACGAGCACATTCACGTGAGCGTGATGGGCGTCCGATGGTTTCTCGCCCTCCCAGAAGGCGGTCGTATAGCTGACCGCCCCTTTGGGGTCGATCCCCCCATAGACTTTCTCAATTACGGTTCGAGCCTTCCACCGATTACTGTTATCCTCGCGACGGCAGGCGACCACCACACCCAGGCGGGGCCAGACCTCCTCATAGCGATCTACTGGGTAAATATAAGCATCTTCTACCGCGATATTTCCAATTCTCGGCCCTCGATACCACCTGAGCGTGCGTCCCGTGTGTCTCCTCCGAATGTCGAGCAGATCCTTGGTGATCTGATCTTCGACGCCAACGAGCTTGACGTCGGAAGTGGTGATCCACGTGGGGCTCACGTTCCTCAAGACGCGCAGGACCTCTCCATTGGCTCGCAAAGTGGCACCCTGTTCATCGACCAACGGCGTGGCGATGCAAAGGGTCCACCGGTCCTCGTCGACGGGCTTCACCCAGCAAGCGGCCGCCACGGGAATCTTGTTCTGGACGAGGCGGTCGATGAACGTCTTGCCGTCGTCAATCCGTTCCTGCCGTTCTCGTTCTTCTACCAGCGTGTTTGTATCCATCGATCGACTCCGTCCGATTTGTGGCTGACGGCCTCGAAAGGTCCCTCGTTTGGGCTTCGGTCTTGATCTCGTAGCGACTGGTTTCCTTCCATTCTTTCACGATCTTCCAGTGGCGATCAAGGGCCGGATTCGCGGATCGAGCCAATTGGGACCGATCCAGCAATTCCCGGCTGCCTGTTTTTCCGCTGAAAACACGCTCCTTTTGATCT
>JBMFUH010000861.1:0-3435 GCA_049966735.1 Isosphaeraceae bacterium | reverse complement strand
AGCGGACCCTACGATATTCAATGAGTGCGCAAGCCGACTGCAAACCGCTCTAGTCGAGAAATGGCGCGGCCGCGGGCCTGCCAGGGAGCCATTACGAGCCGGCACGATAGATGTCCTTGCGATGACCAATCCGCAGCACGAGCACGATCAGTCGATCATCTCGAATGGCGTAGATCACACGGTGGCTGCCTACGCGAATCCGATAGAGATCCTCTTCACCGCTGAGCTTCTTGACGCCTTGGGGCTGCGGTTCGAATCCCCAAACCTCAATGTGAGCCGCGATGCGCTCGCGAACTCCGCGGGGAATGTCGGCAAGTTGCTTGAGTGCCGATGGAGCGACCTCAATTCGATACCTGGTCCAGTCCTACAGCCACCTGTCAGAGTCATAGTTCGGCCTGGGCCTGATCCCAGGGGATCGTTCCTTCGCGCTCGATTTCTTCCAAGGCTTGCCGAGCGGCCTTGATGTCCCGACGGTGCTCGATCAGCTCCAGGAGCGCCAGATCTTCAACAGGGACAATCGCGGCGATTCCCTTGTTGTGCTTGTGAATGAGGTATCGAGTTCCCTTCCGCGCACGCTCCACCACACCAGCGAAATCCTTCCTTGCCTCGCTGGTCGTTACCTTGATCATTGCCGAGGTCCTCCACTGCTTTGTACAATAATCCTGCCCGTAATTATTCACAGTATACGATATTTTCGGTGTTCTGGACACGGACGTCGTCGATTTTTTGTACAAAACGGTTGAGTTCGATGAGAGGGGCCATGCGGCTTCGGGGTCAGACAGCGTTTCAATGGCGATTCAAGCTCTATCTGGCCCGAATGCTTGTAAGGCCGTCTGGAGCACTACCTGGCAGGCGCTGGTAGCCTCTGCCTGACCGATCAGCGGAGCATTCCCGCCTGGTTGCCCGCCAGGCCCCACTGGCCGACGGATTTCATGTCTTGGGTTAGGGTTTGAATGGCCGACTGGGGAAGTCCCGAGGACCGGAAAATGGACCGGGCGGAGTTGATGGCGGAATTGACCTGGCCCAGGTTGAGCCGGCTGCCGTTCATTACTTTTTCCAGATCAAGCGCGAGCTGTTCCGTGTTCAAAAGCGGGGTCTTTCGCCTGGGAAGCTGGCTGATCAGGTCTCGGGTAAGCTGAAGAACCTGAGTGGATGGCGGGCGGACCGTTCGCTGGGTGAGAGCATTCAAATCCCGACGCAGGATGTTCGTATCGCTGGCTGAGGCGACGTAGCCTACCGTCAACGTGTTGAGATCGCGGACCAGCCGTGCCAGGCGTTGCATGCGCGCTGTGCCATTATTGGATCGTCGGTTGTTGTAACGCCGGTATCCGTTGCGGTTGCCGTAATAACCCCGATGCGCGGCATAGGCGCCCTGGATCTGGAGCGCCGGTTGGTAACCGAAGGGAAGCAGTGCACCGTAGGACAGAAATGGCGACATGGAGGAGAAGGCGCTGCCAGGGTTGTTTGCCGCGGCCCGTCCGGTCTGTCCAGAGGTTACTCCGGTTGAAGTCGTTGTCGACCTGGAGCGGACGGCCTTCGGTGTGTGCGAACTGTGCGCGGCCGACGGGTGGGGGAGGGCGCGCCGCGGCGTCGCCGCATGCGGTTTGGAAGCATGATGCTGCCCACCCCCCTTGCTTTTTGCAAGAGCCGTCGGGACTGATACGCAGAGGATGTAGGTCAAAATCAAGCTGACGAGCAAGGAAGGCCGCATCGATCATCCCTCCGCCCGCATGTCATCCATGCTGGCATGGTCCGCGCCGCGTTGCGAAAACCGATCCTCCTATACATTAAACGCATTTGCTCCGCGGGGGTGTCGCAACAATTTTGAATCAGCAGATTCTCGGCAATTCCTCGCCGGCGGGGATGTCGAGGACGAACGTGCTGCCCAGGGGGGTGTGGACGAGGAGGTTACCCGGTTCCTCAGCCTGGACCTGGCCGATCGTCGCCGCCTGGCGGCCCAGCGGGTGAGCCCGCAAGGCCTGAAGCGCTGGCGATTCGTCGTCGGGCGAGACGACGAACATCATCACCCCTTCGTTGGCGACCAGGAGCGGGTCCAGGCCGAGGATCTCGCATGCCCCCTTGACCATCTCCGGAACCGGGATGGCGTCTTCCTCGAGCAGGATACCGGTGCGGGATGCCTGGGCGATCTCGACGAGCGTGGCCGCCACGCCGCCTCGGGTCGGATCGCGCAGGCAGCGGGGGCGAACACCCCACCGGTAGACGCTCGCGACCATGTCTCCCAGGGGCGCGGAGTCGCTGGCCAGCTCGGACTCGAACGCCAGGCCCTCGCGCACCGACATGATGGCCATGCCGTGCACACCGATCGGCCCCGAGATCAAGACCCGGTCGCCCGGCCGAACCGCTCTGGGGTCGGGAACGGGATCGGCGAAGACCACGCCAACGCCGGACGTCGTGATGAAGATGCCGTCCCCCTTGCCGTTCTCCACCACCTTGGTGTCGCCGGTGACCACCTCGACCTCCGCCGCACGCGCCGCGCGGGCCATCGACGCGACGATTTGCTCGAGGTCGGAGAGCGGAAAGCCCTCTTCCAGGATGAACGCCGCCGACATCCAACGAGCCCTTGCACCGCAGGCCGCCAGGTCGTTGACCGTGCCGTGCACGGCGAGCGAGCCGATGTCGCCGCCGGGAAAGAAAGGGGGGCGGACGACGAATGCATCGGTCGAGAAGGCCAGCTTCCGCTCGCCGAGATCGAGATAGGCGCCGTCGTGGTCGCGGGCCAGCTCGTTGTTCTGGAAATGCTTGTGGAAGACCTCGCGGATCAGGCGGCGCGACATCCTCCCTCCTCCGCCATGCGAGAGCAGGACGCGGTTGCTCGAGGCGGGAGGGATCGGACAGGCGAAGTGGAGTGGGGAGTCGTTCACGCTTGACCTCAGCTTCTGGCTGCGCTCGTCATTGTTCACTAGCCACTAACCACTGCGGACGACGGTATCGATAATAGGCAGCGCAGGCCCCTTCCGCCGAGACCATGGTCGCCCCCAGGGGGTGATCGGGATTGCAGAGGCCGCCGAAGGCCGGGCACTCGCTGGGCCTGAGCCGGCCGGCCAGGACCTCGCCGCTTCTGCACTCGGCGGGCTCGACGCTGGCGGGGGCCGTGTCGGGAAATCGCAGTCGGGCGTCGAACCGGCGGTAGCGATCCCTCAGCGCCATGCCCGAAGCGGGAATCGAGCCGATCCCCCGCCAGGGATAGTCGACGATCTCGAAGACCCGGTCGATCGCCTGGCGGGCGGCCGGGTTTCCCTCGGGGCGGACGAGCCGGGCGTACTGGTTCTCGACCTCGGCTCGGCCTGCTTCAAGCTGCTTGATTGCCCGCCAGATTCCGTCGAGCAGGTCGACCGGTTCGAAGCCGGTGACGACGATCGGCACGCGGTGACGTTCCGCCAGAGGATAATACTCCTGGCAGCCCATCACGCTGCA
>JBMFUH010000860.1:0-3436 GCA_049966735.1 Isosphaeraceae bacterium | reverse complement strand
GACACGGGCCTGGGCCGCGGCTTCACGGTCTACCGGGATTACATCTTCCCCGGGCTCAGCGCCTTCAAGCCGGCGGCGCTGGTTGACCGGCCGGTGGAAGGACTGCGCGAAATCCACCACTTTCTCCGGGAGCGGGCGTCGCTGGTGTTTCTCGCCGAGCCGCTCAACTGGTTCGACGTGGGAATCCGCAAGCCGGCGGCAGCGGTCAACCGTGAGGTTTTCGACTGGCTCTCGCGGCGCGGCCAGGCTGAGCGGCCGTTTTTCGCCTTCGTAAACTATTACGATGTTCACTATCCGTACCGAATGCCGGAGGATGGCATCCATCGATTCGCGGCCAGGCCGCGCACCGAGCGCGAGATCGATATCATTGAGAAGTGGTTGACGGTGGATAAGTCCACTCTGTCCCCGCGGGAGACCGCGCTGGCACGCGACTCTTACGACGACTGCATCGCGTATCTGGACGAACAGGTGGGGCGGTTGCTCGATGAGCTGGAGCGTCTCGGCCTCCTCGAGTCGACCTGGCTGATCATCACATCGGACCATGGCGAGAGCTTCGGCGAGCAGCCGGGGATCTTTCTGCACGGGACGAGCCTCTACCAGCCCCAGGTCCATGTTCCGCTGGTCATCGTCCCGCCCCTGGGCGGCCCCAGGCCGTCGCGGCCGGTCGTCTCGGAGACCGTGAGCGGGCGCGACCTGCCGGCGACCGTGGTCGATCTGCTGGGCCTCGAGGCCGACGCCCCGTTTCCCGGCGCATCCCTGGCCAGGCTCTGGGAGAAACCGCCCGCCGCCGGCACGATCGAGCCGCCCATTTCGCCGACGTCCCCTCCGCTTTCGGAAGTGGTCCCGACCAACCCTCTCGATCCGGACCCGGCGAAGGTGCTGGAGGATCGGAGGGCGTGGGGCTCGCTGGTCGAGGGAGACCTGATCTACATCCGGATCCGCGATGAAGAAATCGATCGCGAGGAACTCTTTGACCTGCGCAATGATCCCCGCCAGGCGCGCAACCTCGCCGACGACCCGGCGCGCCAGGCCGTCCTCCAGCGGATGCGGTCCAGGCTCGATGAACTGACCGCCGGCCCGCTTCTGCCCGAGCGGTTCCGGCCCTAGCGTTCGGCCTGCGCCTTCGGTATGGGTTCGGTGGGCCGCACGCCATACTTCCTCTGTCTCGCCCGTCCGAAGGGGCAGCCGCCCAGGGTGAGCACCATCTCGATCGACTGCAAGATCCGGGTGATCGTGTTGCCCTTCCTGGCTCGCGTGCAGATCGGGCACCGGCGCTCGCAGAAATCCGGGTCGAACATCATCCGCCTCCCTCTCAAAGTCGATATGTTCCGCCTGCCGCCAACACCGACGTCTCGGCGTCGAGTTCCCGGCTCATCCGCTCGATCGCGTGGTCGCAGGAATCGTGACCCGAGATCAACACCTGGCGAATTCCAGCCGTATTGATGCAGGCGATGGCCTGGGTCAAGTCCTCGTCACGGATCTTCCGCCAAGGCGGCTTCCCCGTGCCCATGAACATTTGAACCTGAAGACCGCGCCGTTTCACCCGGCTCTCCGTCAAGGGGAAATGAAGCCCGCCAGCAAGAGCGAAAACCGGCTCGTCCGCGAGATGACGGACCATTTCCAGAATGACCTGAACCGTGGGATGACCGCAGCCGGTGATCACCACCAGCCCGCGATTCCGAAGGCGCGCGAGGAGCACCTGCTCTTCGCAGATCCCGTGAAAATACATGCTCCGCGCCAACGGACCGGTCGTGGCGATCCCCGCTCCGACCATTCGCGGTTCACGGACGACCTCGCCGCGGAAGTCGGGTGCGCGCGCCTCATCCGGCAAGTAGCAGATCCTGTCGCGCAGTTCCGAGAGCTCGGGAGGAATCCGTACCGTTCGCTCCCGGTACGCGGTCAACCCCCCCATGTGGTCCGGATGAAGATGAGAAATCACCACGCTCTCCACCCGAGAGAGCGGCTTGTCGAGCTTGGCCAGATTGTGCGCGAGCGTGGGTGAATCAGGACCGAAACCCACGTCAAAGAGCACGACGCCTCGGTCGGTTTCGATCAGGTACGAGACGCCTGGGTCGCCGCGAAATCCATCCCGCGTCTTTTCATCGACCAGAACCGTGAGTTCCAGGAAGTCGAGTTCCGGAAGATCAAGCCGCAAGGCGCTGTCGATGCGTTGCGTGTTGAGGGCCCTCGCTTGCATGCAGTTACCGCGGAAGACCGGGGCATGACGCAACATTTTGGTTGCGACAACCGGCGAGGAAAGCGCCCATAAGGGCCACCAGAGTGGCGAGATCCGTACCGCCATGATCATGATCTCCACGATGAATGAGAGAGTCGGCGTTGACTTATTTCGCCCAAATGCGCATAATACCTTGAGTCAGTCAAGGGAGCAAGACCAGTGGGGCGACCCAAGCGTTGTCGACGAGTGTGCCACTCACCGAGCGTCCGGTACTTCAAGCCAGCCGGGGTACCCACCTCCGCGCTGGAGGAGATCGTGCTCCAGGCTGACGAACTGGAAGCGATGCGGCTGGTCGATCTGGATGGGCTGTACCACGACCCGGCCGCGGAGCAGATGGGTGTCTCCCGCCGGACATTCGGCCGGATCATCGAATCTGCCCGGAAGAAAGTCACGGAGGCGCTTGTCCGGGGGCTTGCACTCCGCATCGAGGGGGGAGCGGTTCAGATCGCCGGGGTCAGGACGTTCCGGTGTGGTTCATGCCGCGAGCGCTGGGAACTTCCCGCTGGCGAGGAGTTGCCCGACTGCTGTCCGCACTGTCGAGACACGGACATCGAAAGAGCCGCCGTGATCTCGCCGGCCGGTCCACCGCGAGAAGCTGACGTCGACATCGCCGGCAAAGCAAGCGACGGGGTTGCTTGAGCGAGGGCGCGCCGCGTGGGTGCGCCAGTCCAACTTACCAGAGAACCGAGGAGATGAAGATGAAGATCGCCGTGGCGTCCATTGATGGTGTTTCCATTTCAGAGCATTTTGGCCGGTCAGCCTGTTTCATCGTGTTCGACGTGAGTGGCAGCGAGGTGGGAGAAGGCGTGGTCCGGCTCAACACGAGCCCCGCCCACACCGAGGGCCAGTGTGCTGGACAGCACGGCCATCAACACGGAAAGTGCAACGGCGACGTTCTCTCCGGCCTCCAGGACTGCGCCGTGATCATCTGTGGAGGAATGGGTGGCGGTATGGCGCAAGAGCTAGAACGACGTGGCATCAAGCCGGTGATCGTCCAGGGCGCGTACTTGCCGAAAGAGGCCGTGCAGCAGTATGTGGAGGGGAAGATCAGGTCTGATAAACCCGTCTGTCGCTGCCACCACTAAGCCCCCGGCCAGGGTTACTCGTAGGACCCGCCGTGCGGGCTGATCTCCAGCCGATGCCCACGGTCCGCACAGCGGGCCCTACGATCTGATCGAGCGCCGTCCCCCTCTCCCCTCG